>DATCCQ010000239.1:0-6406 GCA_036511185.1 Gaiellaceae bacterium | reverse complement strand
CTCTTCAACGACTCGCCTTACATCCAGTTCACGCTCGAGAAGGATCCCTCCACGCGCGAGGAAGAGGCTCTAATCGAGGTCTTCAAGAAGCAGCGGCCGGGTGAGCCTCCCACGCTCGAGAACTCGCGCAACCTACTCAGGGCGCTCTTCTTCGATCCGAAGCGCTACGACCTGACCAAGGTCGGTCGCTACAAGCTCAATCAGCGTCTCGGTGTAGGAGTGCCCGACGACGTGCGCGTTCTGACCACCGAGGACATCGTGGCTCTGGTGCGTAGGCTGCTCGAACTGCCGACCAAGCTCGGCCTCGACCACGAGGCAAAAGACCTCGCGGCCGAAGCGGCTTCGATGAACCGTGACCCGATTCGCGGCGAGCTCGACGAGTACGAGCATTTCGGCAACCGCCGTTTGCGCACCGTCGGCGAGCTGATCCAGGAAGCGTTCCGGGTCGGTCTCTACCGCATGGAGCGAGTCGTGCGCGAGCGTATGACCACCGAGGACGTGGACACGATCACGCCGCAGACGATCATCAACATCCGTCCGGTCGTGGCGGCGCTGAAGGAGTTCTTCGGCTCTTCGCAGCTATCGCAGTTCATGGACCAGACCAACACACTGGCGGGCCTTACGCACCGGCGACGGCTATCGGCGCTCGGCGCCGGCGGCTTGACCCGCGAGCGGGCACCGATCGAAGTGCGCGACGTACACACGACCCACTACGGGCGCATGTGTCCGATCGAGACGCCTGAAGGTCCGAACATTGGTCTGATCGGATCGCTCGCCTCCTTCGCGACGATCTCGGAGTTCGGCTTCATCCAGACTCCTTACCGGCGCGTCACGAAGGGCAAGGTCTCAGACGAGATCGTCTATCTCGATGCGTCTGAGGAGATGCAGTACACGATTGCCCAGGCCAACGAGCCCGTCGACGCGAAGACCGGCAAGTTCTCCAACAACATGGTGCTTTGCCGCTCGCGCGAGGGCGAGGCGGTCACCGCGGCGCCCAAGGACATCCAGTTCATGGATGTCGCGCCTGCTCAGCTGGTGAGCGTGGCGACGGCGCTGATCCCCTTCCTCGAGCACAACGACGCCAACCGGGCGCTGATGGGCGCGAACATGCAGCGGCAGGCAGTGCCGCTGATGATCACGCAGGCGCCGCTTGTCGGCACCGGGCTGGAGCACCGCGCTGCCGTCGATACCGGCGACGTCGTTCTAGCCTCTCATAGCGGCACCGTCGTCGATGTTGACGCCGAGAAGGTTGTCGTAGAGGCACGAAGCGGCGAGCAGGAAGAGCACGTGATGACGAAGTTCATGCGCTCCAACCAGGGCACGCTCATTCACCAGAAGCCGGTAGTCAAGCTCGGCCAGAAGGTGAAGTCGGGCGAGGTGCTCGCCGACGGCTCTTCAACCGACAACGGCGAGCTGGCGCTTGGCGCCAACCTCCTCGTGGCCTTCATGTGCTGGGAGGGATTCAACTTCGAAGACGCGATCATCCTTTCCGAGCGGTTGGTTAAGGAGGACGTGCTCTCCTCGATCCACATCCACGAGTACGAGGTGGACGCACGCTCGACCAAGCTCGGCGACGAGGAGATCACACGCGATATTCCCAACCGCTCCGAGGATTCCCTGCGCAACCTCGACGAGCGCGGCATAGTCCGCGTCGGCGCCGAGGTGACCTCGGGCGATCTACTCGTGGGCAAGGTGACACCCAAGGGCGAAACGGAACTGACCGCAGAGGAAAAGCTGATTCGCGCCATCTTCAAGGAGAAGGCGCGCGAGGTTAGGGACACCTCACTAAAGGTGCCGCACGGCGAAGGTGGAGTCGTTATCGACGTCAAGACCTTCTCGCGCGACGCCGGCGACGATCTCTCGCCGGGAGTGAACGAGCTCGTGCGCGCCTATGTGGCCACGAAGCGCAAGATCTCCGAGGGCGACAAGCTGGCCGGGCGCCACGGCAACAAGGGCGTTATCTCCAAGATCGTCCCCGAGGAAGACATGCCCTTCCTCGAGGATGGCCGTCCGGTGGACGTCGTCCTGAACCCGCTTGGCGTTCCGAGCCGTATGAACATCGGGCAGGTGCTCGAGACGCATCTCGGTTGGGCGGCCGCGCACGGTGTCTTCTCCGACGTGACGGACGCCGAAGGATCGCCGGTGATCGGCGGTCGCCAGAGCGTGCCCGGGCGCATGCAGGTAATAGCCGCGCCCAATCCGAGCCCGGTGGCTACGCCCGTTTTCGACGGCGCGACGGAAGAGGACGTCGACAACGCGCTCGTGGCCTGGACGAAACGAGGCGACTCGGCGATCAAGATGGTGGTCGATCCGAAGCGCCCGGTGGGTCGCCACTGCTCGGGCAAGGTGCGCCTCTTTGACGGCAAGACCGGTGAGTCCTTCGAGCAAAAGGTGACAGTCGGCTTTATGTACATCCTCAAGCTGCTGCATCTAGTGGACGACAAGATCCACGCTCGTTCGACCGGCCCCTACTCGCTCGTCACCCAGCAACCCTTGGGCGGCAAAGCGCAGTTCGGTGGCCAGCGCTTCGGCGAGATGGAGGTCTGGGCGCTCGAAGCCTACGGAGCGGCCTACACGCTGCAGGAGATGCTCACTATCAAGTCCGACGACACCGTCGGCCGCGTCAAGGCCTACGAGGCGATCGTCAAGGGCGAGAACATTGCCGAGCCCTCGATCCCCGAGTCGTTCAAGGTCTTGCTCAAGGAGATGCAGTCGCTCTCACTGGATGTGAACGTCCTCTCCGAGGAGGGACAGTCCGTCGAGGTTCGGGAGGAGGACGACGAGCTCTTGCGCGCGGCGGAAGAGCTTGGCATCGACCTCTCACCCGGCTCACTCAGAGCGGCAGCCCGGCCACCCACGGCCGAGGAGGTCGAAGAGGGCCAAGAGCGCGTAGACGAGGCAGGCGAGATGTCGCTTCCCAGCGACGAGTCGCTTGGCGACCTCGAAGAGGTTGAGGTCGAGCCCGGAGCCTCCGAAGTGACCGTCGAAGAAGAGGGTGCCTGATGGTCGACAAGACGAAATTGCAGCAAAGACACAGAGAGAGCGGGGGACAGAAGTTGCGCACCCTTATAGAGGCCGTTACTGCGGTCGGAGGTAGGCGGAAATGATCGACATCAACGAATTCGACGCCATTCGCATCGGGCTCGCGTCGCCGAAACAGATCCGCGACTGGTCGCACGGCGAGGTGACCAAGCCCGAGACGATCAACTACCGCACGCTCAAGCCCGAGCGCGACGGTCTCTTCTGTGAGCGCATCTTCGGCCCGACCAAGGACTGGGAGTGCTACTGCGGAAAGTACAAGCGCGTTCGCTACAAGGGCATTATCTGCGAGCGCTGCGGTGTCGAGGTAACGCGCCAGAAGGTGCGCCGTGAGCGCATGGGCCACATCGACCTGGCTGCGCCCGTTTCGCACATCTGGTTCTTCAAGGGCGTCCCGAGCCGCATCGGTTATCTGCTCGACATCGCCCCGCGCGAGCTCGAGAAGGTGCTCTACTTCGCGGCCTCGATCGTCACCGCGGTCGATGTCGAGAAGCGGGCGACCGATCTGGCCGATCTCGAGGACAAGGTCCGGGCCGAGTCGGAGCGCGTCAACGTTGATCGCGACGAGGCGCTGGCCCAACTGGAGGGCCGCTTGACCCGGCGGCGCGAGTACTTCAAGACGAGCAAGGAGCGCGACTTCGACGAAGACGACGACTTCTGGACGCGTGGGCTCGGTAACTGGGCCGAGGAAGCGGGGCTGCCCGCTCTTCCCGATGTGCGCGAGCTTGTCTCGGGCATCTTCGTTGAGCTCGTCGACGTGATCACCACCGAGGACTCCAAGCGCATCCGCGAGCTCGTCCGCAACGCCGCCATCCGCGACGACCGGCGCCTGAGCCCGCGCGAGCTGGACGCCGTCGCAACCGCTGCGGCGCAGATTCGCTCGGCGTTGGAGCCGCTCACGGGCGCACTAGCCAAGGCTTCGGGCTCCAAGAAGGGCGCTCTCACGAAGCATGTGAACAAGGTCAAAGACGCGCTTCTCTCGGGCGGTGAGTTGACTGGGGAGGACGCAGAGCTAATCGCGAACATCGAGACCAAGACGCTCGAGCGCTCGCGCGAGCTCGGCAACGGACTACTCGCGGACGTGCTCGCACAGGCCGAGCCCGACGCCGACCAGACCGCTCTTCGCGAACTGGCCAACGATCTCTGCCTCAAGACCGACGGGCGCATCCAGAAGGAAGACCTGGACGCGGTCGTGCAGTGGGCGCTGAAGGTGCGCGAGATGTATCTCGACATCGAAGCCCGCCGCCAAGACACGCGCGAGGCCGCTGTCGACGGCGTCAATCGCCTCGAGCAGACGTGGGTTCTCTTCCGCGAGCTGGAGCCGAAGATGGTTGTCAACGACGAGCAGCTCTTCCGCGAGCTCAAGGACCGTTTCGGTTCTCCCTACGGCTTCGGCATCTACTTCCGTGGCGGCATGGGCGCCGAGGCGGTGCGCGACTTGCTCAAGGATCTCGATCTCGACGCCGAGGCGGCGTCACTCAGGGACACGATCCGCACCTCCAAGGGCCAGAAGCAGCAGCGTGCAATCAAGCGTCTCAAGGTCGTCAGCGCCTTCATCACCTCGGGCAACCGCCCGGAGTGGATGGTGCTCGAGGCCGTTCCGGTGATTCCGCCCGAGCTACGGCCAATGGTGCAGCTCGACGGTGGCCGCTTCGCCACCAGCGATCTGAACGACCTCTACCGGCGCGTGATCAACCGCAACAACCGCCTGAAGAGGCTGCTCGATCTGGGTGCACCGGAGATCATCGTCAACAACGAGAAGCGAATGCTGCAGGAGGCTGTAGACGCCCTCTTCGACAACGGGCGCCGCGGCCGTGCCGTAACCGGCCCGGGCAACCGTCCGCTCAAATCGCTCTCCGACATGCTCAAGGGCAAGCAGGGTCGCTTCCGTCAGAACCTGCTCGGTAAGCGCGTGGACTACTCGGGCCGCTCGGTCATCGTCGCAGGCCCCTATCTGAAGCTCTATCAGTGCGGCTTGCCGAAGCTGATGGCGCTCGAGCTGTTCAAGCCCTTCATCATGAGCCGGCTGGTTGAGCGCAAGAGCGTGCAGAACATCAAGGCGGCCAAGAAGCACGTCGAGTCGATGGTCCCGGAGGTCTGGGATGTGCTCGAGGAGGTCATTGCCGAGCACCCGGTGCTGCTGAACCGCGCGCCGACGCTGCATCGTCTGGGTATCCAGGCCTTTGAGCCGGTGCTGGTCGAGGGCAAGGCGATCCAGGTTCATCCGCTCGTCTGCCACGCCTTCAACGCCGACTTCGACGGCGACCAGATGGCTGTGCACGTTCCTCTCTCGGCGGAGGCGCAGGCCGAAGCCCGGATCCTCATGCTCTCGGCCAACAACATCCTCTCGCCCGCGAGCGGACGCGTGCTGGCGACGCCGACTCAGGATATGGTGCTCGGTATCTACTACCTCAGCTACTGCGAGACCGACCTTCGCAACACTAAGGCCGAAGATCTCGATCCGCGACCGAAGCGTTTCCAGAACGAGGAAGAAGTCGAGTTCGCACTCGAGGCCAAGCAGGTGACGCTGCAACAGCCGATCGAGTACCGCTGGAAGGACAATGTCATCCTGACCACGGCCGGTCGCGTCATCTTCAATGCCGAGGTCGACCGGGCGCTCGAGGAAGCTGTCCACGTTGAGGTTGAAGGGCCGCTGCACGAGTTCTTGAATATCGCGCTCTCCAAAAAAGAGCTGGGCGACTTCATCAGTGATTTGGTCGATCGCTACGGCGCCCACGCGGTGGCGGCAACACTCGACAAGATCAAGCAACTCGGCTTCCACTACGCGACGCTTGCCGGTATCACGATCTCCAAGAACGACATCGTCATCCCGACCTCGAAAGAGAAAATCCTGGCCGGCTACGAGGAGCGCGTCGCACAGGTCGCGGCCCAGTACGAGAGCGGGCTGATCACCGAGGAAGAGCGGCACGAGTCGATCGTGAACATCTGGACGGAAGCAACCGACGCCGTCGCCGACGCGATGGAGGACACCCTCTGGGAGCTGAACCCCGTCTTCATGATGGCCAACTCCGGCGCCCGCGGCTCTTTCAAGCAGATCCGTCAGCTGGCCGGTATGCGCGGTCTGATGGCCAACCCGAAGGGCGAGATCATCGAGCGCCCGATCAAGGCCAACTTCATGGAAGGCCTGTCAGTGCTCGAGTACTTCATCTCAACCCACGGCGCCCGCAAGGGTCTTGCCGATACGGCGCTGCGTACGGCCGACTCCGGCTACCTGACCAGGCGTCTGGTCGACGTCTCTCAGGACGTGATCGTGCGTGACGACGACTGCGGGACGAGCGACTATGTCGATCTACCGATCTTCATCCCGGAGGGGCAGAACAAGCACCTCGCCGGTCGTGTTCTAGCC
>DATCCQ010000238.1:0-4861 GCA_036511185.1 Gaiellaceae bacterium | reverse complement strand
GAACTTCCCGATGCCGTTACGGTCTACGAGACAGCGCTCGAATGGCTGGACAGCTCACACGAGCGCGACGCAGCCAGCTGCCTTGCCAGTTGCGGACTGGATATTGTCGCGGTTAGCGGGACGTATCCACTACGCGAGGAGCTTCAAGCGATCAAGCTGATTCTGAGCGGTCCCGGCCATACGATGGCGGCGCTCGAGCACAGTCCTGAGATTCGGGGCCGAGTTCGGCAGGCGCTCGACAACGCGCTGGGCCCGAGGGTCTACGTCACGCAGATGGCCCTCTCGACCTGCGCGAGCGTACTGGCCGCGTAGCTCGAGGAGCAAGCTGACTCAGGCAAGGCCGTGGAAGCGCTCGGCCTCTCCCTCCATCGCCTCGAGGCGCGTGTAGTAGTCGGCGAACTCGTTCAGGTGGGCTAGCGCGATCTTCCCGGTCAGTACCGGGTCGTCGCCTGTCACGTTGGTTGTTAAGTCGCGCATTCCGTGCTCGAGCTCGACATCCATGCCGGCCCGAAACTGCTCGACGTCGAACGGTGCGTGTGTCCAGTCGATACCGATCTGCGTGCCTACGCTCTTTGCTTGCTCGGCGCTGAAGAATCTCTCCCCCGTCATCGGTTTGCTGCTCCTCTCACTCGCTTGCTGTTTACCGAGAAAAAGGGGCGAGCGCCTGCGCGCCCGTCCCTTCGCAAGAACCGAATTAGGCCGGCTTCGGCAGGGACTCGATCGCCTTCAGTGCTCGTTCCATCTCGGCCTCATCGAAGGCCACGTCGACGAGCTTGCCGGCGAGGTAGTTGTCGTAAGCGGCCATGTCGAAATGGCCGTGGCCGGAGAGGTTGAAGAGAATCGTCTTCGACTTACCCTCGGCGTCGGCCTTCTGAGCGGTCGTGATGGCACCGTGGATCGCGTGTGCCGACTCCGGCGCCGGGATGATGCCCTCGCTCTGAGCGAAGGTGATCGCCGAGCCGAAGATGTCGTTCTGCAGGTAAGCCTCTGACCTGATCAGGCCGAGCTGCTGCAGATGCGAGACGAGCGGAGCCATGCCGTGATAGCGCAAGCCGCCGGCGTGGATCGGGGCCGGCACGAAGTCGTGCCCGAGCGTATACATGGCGGCAACCGGCGCCAGCTTGGCCGTGTCGCCGTAGTCGTAGGTGTAAGGGCCCTTGGTCAGGGTCGGGCAGGCGGCCGGCTCAACGGCCAGGAAGTCGATCTCCTTGCCGGCGATCTTGTCGCGCACGAACGGGAAGGCCAGCCCGGCGAAGTTCGAGCCGCCGCCGACGCAGCCGATGACGACGTCGGGATAGGCGTCGGCCATCTTCATCTGCTCGATCGCCTCTTCACCGATCACCGTCTGGTGCATGAGCACATGGTTGAGCACGCTGCCCAGCGAGTAGGCGGTGTCGTCGCGGGTGGCGGCGTCCTCGACCGCCTCCGAGATGGCGATGCCGAGCGAGCCCGACTTCATCTCGGGATGGTTCTCGAGGATCATGCGCCCGGAATTGGTCTGGTCGGACGGACTGGGGATGACTTCGGCGCCCCAGGTGTGGATGAGCGAACGACGAAACGGCTTCTGCTCATACGACACGCGCACCATGTAGACCATGCACTCGAGCCCCATCAGCTTGCAGGCGAACGCAAGCGCGCTGCCCCACTGGCCGGCGCCGGTCTCGGTGGCGATGCGGGTGCGACCCTCTTTCTTGTTGTAGAAGGCCTGGGCGACCGCGGTGTTGGGCTTGTGCGAGCCCGCCGGGCTGACGCCCTCGTACTTATAGAAGATGCGCGAGCGCGTTCCGATCGCCTGCTCGAGGCCGTGCGCTCGGTAGAGAGGTGTCGGTCGCCAGAGGCGATAGATCTCGAGGACTTCTTGCGGGATGTCGATGAAGCGTTCCTGGCTGACCTCCTGCATGATCAGCTCCATCGGGAACAGCGGCGCAAGGTCCTCGGGCCCGAGCGGCTCCATCGTGCCGGGATGGAGATACGGGGGCGCAGGACTCGGAAGGTCGGCCTGGATGTTGTACCAGCGCCTCGGGATTTCAGATTCGTTGAGTAAGTACTTAGTCGTATCCATGGGCGCGAGCATAACGGCTGTGCGCGCCCAAAGGAGCAGTCGAGCGCGCCGGCCGAGTTGAGTCGGTGACGGTACGCGTCAGGCGCGGGCCGAGCTTGGCGAATCGGATCGGCTCGCCAGGGCCGAGGCAGATGCAGCGGCGACGTCACCGGGATAGGTGCGAAGCGCTTTGAAGAGCAGGTACGAGCTCAGGGCGAGCGGTACGAGCATGACCAGGAATGTCCACTGCAAGCCCGAGTGACCGCCCCCGAAGATGTAGTCGGAGATGGCGCCGAAGAGCAGGGGGGCGAGGGCGACCGCAACTGCGCGCACGAGCGTGCGCACCGATTCGGCGCGGCCCCAGAGGCGCGGCGGCATGATGTCCAGGCGCGCGGCGTCGAGCGGCGGATTCTGAGCCGAGAGCATGATGATGGCTAGGAACAGATAGGGCAGGGCGGACGCGGCGCTATGCGTGAAGAGGGCGGGAACGAAAAACACTACGGTGGCCGCGGCGGCGATCGCACTAACGGTGATGCGCGAGTTCAAGTAGCGCCGCCGCAGCAGGCGATCGCTGAGCGCTCCGCCGCCCAATACGCCCACGATCGCGCCCGCGCCGATTATCAGTAGAAGTCCGTTTGCCTTCACCTGCCCGACGCCGTACTGGCCCTTGACGAATTCGATCCCGAAGATCTGCACTCCGGCCAAAAAGAAGTAGCCAAGCGCGCTGGACGCGATCAGCACGACGTTCGTGCGCACCTGAAGCACGTGCCGTACTGCCGCCGGCAGGCTCATTCGGCTGATGTCACCGTGAAGAACGAGTGCTGGATCAGGAACTATCTTGCGCTCGCGCACAAGCAGTTGGGCGTCGGTCACGTGGGCCTCGCCACTAGCGGTCTTCAGCTGTGCGGCGTGACGAGTAGCGGCTCGAGCCGCCGCGGTGCCAGGCTCGGGAGCCAGTACACCGCGACCTCCTCGTTTCGGCTCGGGAAGCTTCATCACCGCCCAGGCCAGCACGAAGGCGGGAATGGCGAGGATGAAGAAGGCGAGCCGCCAGGAGAGAGCGGCGATGTCGCCGGTGACGGTGAAGCCGAAGCCGGCGCCGATCATCTCGCCGCTCAGGATGAAGCCGTAGATGCGCCCGCGTTCCGCGCCGGAGAAGTAGTCGCCGACCAGCGATCCTATGCAAGGGCCGGCGGCCGCGGTTACGGCGCCCAGAAAGAGGCGCGTGAGCAGGAGCTCGCCGAAGTTCGAAGCGGTAGCGCTCCAGACCATCGCGACGCCCCAGAGCACGATCGCGGCCGAGAGCGTGAAGGTGCGCCGAATCCTGTCTGCCAGTACGCCGAAGGGCACACTGGCGAGTGCGCCAACGAGTGAAGAGACGGCTACAAGTAAGCCGATCTCGGTGTTGTTGATCGATAGGTCGCTGCGCAGATGCGTAGCCGAGGCGCCGACGGTGACGACATCGGCGCTACTCAGGGCGAGGACCGCAGCCAGCACGACGATGACCCGCATCCTGAGTGCGCCGCCGAGCGTGTCTGAGAGCTGCTCCGATCCCGCTCTAGCAGCCTTGCGGGCGAGCCTGATAGAGGTCTCGAGTTTCGGTTTCGGCTTGTTGGGGCCTGTTGCCATTGTCTCCCGCTGCTTGCTCCGAGGTGCGATCCCGCTCCGGTCGGGCGCACGTGGCTCCGCCGATTATGAGGCAGGCGATCGACGTCTAGGTTAGTTGGGAGGGTCCGCACGACTACCTGCCGCAGGCAACCGAGCGCGCGGCGGCCCAGAGCGCAAGCAAGACCGCGAGCGAGGTGATTCACCCAATTACCAGTCGAAGTAAGCCGAAAGGCTTTCTTCGACGTTGCGGGGGCGGTAGGACTCGACCAGAGGGCTGTCTCGCCCCCTCAGGGCGCCGCTGAACCCATGTAGACCGAGGATCGGTGAATTCCTACAACTCGAAGGGCGGAGCCCGTTCAGCGGCTTCTGGCGGCTCCGTAGGCCGGTCGCGCCCGGCTCAGCAGAGCCGCCGGCCGAGCAAGCGAGACGGGAGCGACGGGACTCGAACCCGCGACCTCCGGCGTGACAGGCCGGCGTTCTAACCAGCTGAACTACGCCCCCGAGCCGGAGCATTGTACTACCAACGAAAGTCCGCTCCCCTGTCGGGGAGCATGACGACTTTCGTTGGTAGGAGAAGCAAGCGGCATAACCTCCGACTCCGCCGCGAGTAATTCACCTTCATGGGCCGCCGCGACCGACATGGCGGGCGCGGCTCACAAAACGCCATCCCCCGGGCCCTTTGGCGTTTCTCACCGCCGAAAATCGTCAAGCCAGCGAAGCTGGCGGATTTTTGGCGGAAACGGAGCGACCGACATGCGCGGGCGCGGCTCAGTAAACGCTATTCCCTGGGCTTCTACGCTTCTCACCGCCGAAAAGTCGTCATGTCCTCCGAAGGAGGACGGAGTTCCTGCGGTTAGGTAGCCTTCGGTTGTGGCTCTCGCCGACTGGCTCGCCGTGGCGTTCATCCTGCTGCTCGCCTTCGGCGGGTCGCGCAAGGGACTCTTCGTTGGTGGGTTGTCGCTGGTCGGCGTGCTCGGCGGCCTGTTTCTGGGGGCGCGTCTGGCACCTGTTCTGTTCTCGGGCTCCAACTCGCCCTACACGCCGCTGGTCGCGCTCGCCGGAGCTCTGGTGCTCGCGATCGCGCTCGAGACCGCCGGTGCGCTCACGGGCGGCGTGCTCAGAGACGCGTTCAGGCTGACCCCGTTCAGGTTGGTTGATGCCCTGGGCGGGATGGTGCTCGGAGTCGCCACGGCTATCGCCGTGCTTTGGATA
>DATCCQ010000237.1:0-7208 GCA_036511185.1 Gaiellaceae bacterium | reverse complement strand
CGGCCACAGATAGCGAACCACAGGCGCCAGTCGAAACGCCGCCAGTACCAGCAGCGCAAGAGCAGCGAGACAGAAGGTCGCCGCCTGCCACAGCTCGATACGTCCGCTAGGGAGCTCGCGCCCGGCAGTGCGCGGATTGCGCGCATCGATCTCACGATCGACCAGGCGGTTGATCCCCATGGCCAGCGAGCGGGCCCCGACCATCGCTAGCGTGATCCAGAGCAGTTCCTCCCAGCCGGGAAAATCTTTCGCCGGCCGATAGGCGAGCAGTGCACCAACATAGGCGAATGGCAGCGCGAAGAGTGTGTGCTCCAGCTTGACGAGCGCCGCCAAACGCCAAACGAGCGGCGCTCGTGAGCTCGCTCCTGCTGACGTCATGCGTCTTCGCCGGTATTCGCCGCCGCGTCGGGCGGCTTCGTCCTACCGGCCCGGGAACTATCGAGATCGTTGAGTAGGCCGTTGATCCACCAGGCTAGATCGTGCTCGCGGACCCACGAGCGAATACTTTCGATCCAGCGCCGCCGAACTTCTGCCGTCATCGTCAGCGCCTCGTAGATCGCCTCAGCCTGAGCGCGAACGTCGAACGGGTCGACCGTTAACGAGAATGGACCCAGCTCCTCGTGCGCTCCGGCGTTCTCTGAAAGGATGAGCACGCCGTCTCGCTCGTTCGCCAGCGGAGCCTCCTTGGCAACCAGGTTGAGCCCGTCGTAGAGAGCGTTCACAAAAAGGGCGTCGTACTGCTTATAGGCGGCTATCGACTGGAAGACGTCGTCTTCGATCTGAAGATCGATCGGCGTCCAGCCCGGCTGCTGGAAGCGCTCGTTGACGCGCAGTACTTCGCGCTGGATCGCCTCCAGGTAGTCCTCGTACTCGGGAATGTTCAGGCGAGAGGGGTCCAGGCAGGAGAGCATGGTGACGCGCTTGTGCAGCTCGGGATGCAACTCGAGAAAGAGCTCGAACGCTTGGAAGCCACGCACGATGTTCTTGGAAGGGTCGGTGCGATCGACGCGGACGACGAGGAACTCGGGCCTCGTCTCGGCGATGCGTCGCTCGTGCTCTTCGACCCTCGGGTCTTCGGCCAGCGCCGCCAGCTCTCCCGGGTCGATCGCGACGGCTCTCGCGCTCAAGAATGTTCTGGCGCCGGCGTAGGAGAGGGCGGATTCTCCCGAAACTCTCTTCGCGCCGGCTTCCGCCCCCGCCGACTGGATGAAGTTGCTGCGCCAGCGGGTGGTGTGGAAGCCGACAACATCGTTCGCCAGCAGCCCGTCGTGGATGGCGAAAACGAGCTCTTCGGGGAGGACGTGCCAGCAGCTGAGCTGCGGCCAGGGAATGTGCACGAACTGGAGCAGCGCGGCCTCAGGAGCCCGTTCTCGCACCAATCTGGGAGCCAGGTAGAGGTGGTAGTCGTTGAAGAAGACGACTGCCTCGGGCTTGCGAGCCAGTTCCTCGAGCGCGGCCTCGGCGAAGGCCGCGTTGACCGGCGCGTATCCGTCTCGCCAAGCCTTTATAAGCCCACTTCGTTCGTGGTCGGGCTCGCGAACCAGATTCCAGAGACAGTGCTGAGTGAACCAGAGCGTCGGATTGGCGACAATGTTGTAGTACTGGTCGTAGGCCGAGCGCTCGTGTGCCAGCAGGCGGAGGCGATAGTCGGCTCCGTTCGCAAGGCGTTCCTCGATCGCCTCGCCCCGACTCTCCTCGGCGATTTCGCGATCAACGTCGCTCATTGCGCTGGCGACCCAGGTCACGTCGTGATGCATGGCCAAACTCCCGAGCGCAGTCACGAGGCCGCCGCCTCCGCGCTTGGCCTCGCGTTCTCGCTCGGGCCCACGCTGATAGGTGACCGGACCCCGGTTCGAGACGATGATGATCTCTCGCCGCTTGCCCACGCAGAGAGAAGCCTACTAGCTCGCTTGTACCACCCTGCTAGACGTCGGCCATCAGTTCGCTCTCGGCGCCACCCGTATCGTTACCGAGCATGTAATTGAAGAGCACCAACCAGTCGTGTAGAAGCCGCGGGGTGAGGAACCGGCGTCGCACGTGTTGCTTACCAAGCAACGCCTGCGCGTGGGCCTGCTCCGGATCGCGCAAGGCTTCCAAACAGGCCTCCGCGCATTCTTCCGGCGAAGACACAAGGCGACCAGTCACGCCGTCGCTGATCTGAGTCACGATGCCGCCGACGCGCCCCGCGACAGTCGGGCGGCCCTTCCAGAGCGCCTCGGAGACCGTCAGTCCGAAACCCTCTTTGATCGACTTCTGGAGCACGACGTCGGAGTTGACCTGGAAGGCGTTCACCTCCACCGAGCCGACGTTGTTCAAGTTGGAGAGGATGTATATGTCGGGATCGCTGCCGGCGTACGTGACGGTTCTGTTGTAGAAATCCCAGCCCTCTGGATCGTCATGGGCCATCGACCCGACGAGCGCCAACTGGATGCCCGGGAATTCGCGCTTGACCAGCCGGTAGCTGTCGATCACCCCGAGCGGGTCTTTCCAGGGATCAAAGCGAGAGACCTGCGTTAGGAGTGGGCGCTCGACGTCGATCCCGAACTGGTCAAGGATGTAGGCGGCGTCCTCTGGTGATAGAGCCATGTTTTTCGGCGCCAGCGGATCGATCGCCGGCGGCCAGATGAAAGCGGGCGGCAGACCGGATTTCGCGGGTATGTACTGCGGCAGGTGAAAGATCATCGCGTCGTAATGCGAGATCTGCAGCGCGAGAAAGTCGATCACATCGGGATTCGGCTCCGAGAGGTCGATGTGGCAGCGCCAGACCCATTTCGCCTTCGAGGAAGAAAAGTGCTCGATCATGCCCACCGGCTGCGGATCGTGGGCGATGATCACGTCGTAATCGGAGTCGTCCAGCTGCGCCGCGTTCAGCTGGCTATAGCGGCGGAAGATCTCCTTATCCTCCTGTGAAAGGCCGTGCGGGTCGCCCTGAAGCGCGTTATGGACGGCCTTCGTGACGTTGAAGAACTCCTCTTGCCCGTGAATGATCCGCCACTCGACCTCGATCCCGGCGTCGCGCATGAGTGGGACAAGCGTGTACAGGATCTCGGCAACGCCGCCGCCAAAAGCCGTCGCCGACAGGTGAAGCACGCGCAGGCCTTGGAGCGGCTCGGCCAGACGCCTGATCTCCTCCATCAGGCCTCGCGAGACGATCGAGGTGTAGTCGGTTAGAGACTTGTGCCCCGTGTTAACGAGCTGCAACCTCGTCCCCGAGCGCGCGCTCCGGGATTTACGCTTTTCGCCCGGGCGAGCTTCTCTTACGCGTCGAACTTTTTTACGAATCGAAGACGTGATCCGCCGCCCATCTTTTCGCTGATCTCGAGGTCGTCGACGATCGCTCGCATGATCGCTATCCCGAGCCCGCCCTCACCAAAATCGATCTCTTCAAGACCACTTGGCGGCACGAAACCGCACCCTTGATCACAGACCTCGACGATCAACCGGTCGGGTTGGAGCTCGTAGAGAATCTCAACTGTCCCCTCGTCTGAGCTATAGGCATGCCGAACCGAGTTCGAGCAAGCCTCGGTCAGCGCCAGCTTCAGGTCGGCGAGCGTCTCTTCTGGGAATTCACGCACGCGCGCCAGAGCGGTTAAAGCCAAGCGCCCCAGCGTGATGTACTCGGCTTTCGCCGGGATCGTTAGGTTGATGACTGCGTTTTCGGAGCTCATTGCGTATTCTGCGTCGCTGTTCGATCCCGAACGAATCTAGCCTCAGGATACGACAAACGCGGGCAGAGTATTCCCACGCGGGCTCTCAACCATGCGCTCCGGCCTCGGGCGCCGGGCTTGAGCACGTCTTTCGCCGACGCGTGGCGCCGAATTCTCCGAGCCCCGCTTCCGCTTCGCGCGCCGTTTCCACGTGGAAACGGCGGTGGGTCACGTCTCTTCTTCGCTACCCGCCAGCGGCAGCGAAAGTACGAAGCGAGTCGCTCCGGGACGCGTTTCCAGCGTCAAGTCACCGTTCATCCGCCGCGCCCACTCGCGGGCTATCGCCAAGCCCAAGCCGCTACCTGACGATTTCTCTCCTTCAAGACGGAAGAAGCGCTCGAATACCCGCTCTTGCCCGTCGGCCGGAATTCCCGGACCGGCGTCCTCGACGATCAGAAGTCCGCGGCTTTCCTCCTGCGCCGTACCGATCGACACTGCGACCCCCTGAGGCGTATGAAGTAGTGCGTTCTCGAGCAAGATTCGACCGATCTGCCGAGTTCTCTGCTCGTCAGCCTGGGCGATCGCCTCGGCCTTGCTGGAGATCGAGAGCGGGTGCGCGGAAAGCTCCGCTGCAGCTTCAAACTCCAGCTTCAGCGACGCGGCTAGAGGCGCCAGGGCCAACGGCTCCGGGCTCAGGTCGAGCTTATCGGCGTCGAGTCGTGAGAGATCGAGCAAGGCCGTTGCCAGCTTTCCGAGACGCTCCACCTGGCCGCGCATCGTCTCCATGAACTCCTGCCTGTCTGCCTCGCCCATCTCTTCTTCACTCAAGAGCTCTAGAGAGCCTGATAGGGCGAAGATCGGCGTTCTCAGCTCGTGCGAGGCATTGGCGATGAACTCACGGCGCGCCTCGTCTAGTCGAGCTAGCTGCTGGCGCATGCGCTCGAAGCTCCGCGCGAGTTGCCCGACCTCGTCTTCTCCCTCGGCTTCGATCGGCTGCTCGAGTGAACCGGCGGCGATCCTTTCGGCGCCGCGTTCGAGGCGATGAATCCGCGAGGTGAGCCGCCGGGCGCCCAGAATACCGATCAGAAGCGCGATCAATAGAGACGGGACGGCCGCGAGCAGCAATTGCTTGCGCACGGTCTCCACACTCTTATTCGCTTCGCTCAGCGAGCCCGAGAGTAGAAGCAGTTCGGAATCCTCCGCGGTCGGCACGGCCACTTCGGCGCGCTCGGTACCGCCTCGACTTAGCGTGCCGCGTTCTACCCGCCCGCTGAGAGAGGCCGCGAGAGCAACTTGGTCGTACTCGATCGAGCTTGGGCTGGCGCGCAAGGAGTCGGCCAGTACCGCGAGCTTCAGTGGAGGCCCGAGCTTCTGAAAGACCACGATTCGAACATCGAGCGCGGAGGCGCTGCTTTCGACGCGAGATTGCCGGAAGAAACTATCCCCGCTGGCCACATCGAAAGCGACTCCGCCGGCCGAGCGCTGGAGCTGGTCCAAGCGGTTCGAGACGAGTTGGTGTTTGAGCGTGGGGACGACGACCAGATAGCTGGTCGCCAGCGCGGCGAGGACGAGCACGACCAGCGCCGTGATGAGCTGACCGCTGACGCTTCTAAGCGCCTTCATGGCTCGCGCAGCCGGTAGCCGACACCGCGGACAGTGAGAATCAGTTCGGGCTTGCCTGGGTCCCGCTCGAGCTTCTCACGTATATGGCGAACATGGACGTCCACGGTTCTCGGGTCGCGATACTGTGCACTGCCCCATATTTCAGCGAGTAGATCGGCTCTGGGAAAGACCCGCCCCGGGTGTTCGGCGAGAATGCGCACCAACTCGAACTCCACGTAGGTCAGGTCGGCGGCTTTGCCTTCGACCTCTACACGCCGCCGGGCACGATCGACGCGAAGCGGACCGACTTCAATCGCCTCGCCCACGCTCGCCGATGGGGTCAGCGAGGCTCGTCTGAGTAGCGCCCGTACTCGGCTGCGAAATTCCCGGATCGAAAAGGGTTTCGTGATGTAGTCGTCGGCTCCGATCTCGAGGCCGATCACCTTGTCGATCTCCTCGTCGCGGGCGGTCAACATGATGATCGGCACTGCGCTGTGCGCGCGCAGACGGCGGCAAACCTCCAGTCCGTCCAGCTTCGGCAGAGCGAGGTCGAGCACTACTAAATCGACCTTCTCTTCGTCGAAGCAGCGCAGAGCGGCCTCCCCGTCACGCGCCTCGATAACGCGATAACCGTCTTTTTGCAGCGGAAAAGAAAGTAGCTTCTGGATCGCGTCCTCGTCATCGACGAGAAGGATCGTGGGAGTGTCCTGCATGCTTAGTCCCAGCCTGATGCCTACTATAGCCGCACGGTGAGAGTCCCAATGCGGCCCAAACCGCGGCCGGCGAAACCGCGACCCGGTTCGCTCGAACGGCCGCTCAGCGCGCGAGTCTATCGCGACGCCTGGTTTGTCGTGGTTATCCCGCTTCTGATCGTCGCCTTCAGCGTCGCTCGACAGCAAACACTCGCGGTGCCGACGCTGTCTTCCACCTTCGACCCCGACGCCGTTTTTTCGACGTGCTGCTCGGCTACTGACGGGCTGTGGCACCTCTCTCCCGATCGCAGCCCCGGCGCGCCGGGCAGCCGGACGCATCTCAACTGGATCGAGGGCCAGTTCGAGCTACTCGGGCTAACAGCGAAGGTTGATCAGTTCAGCACTCATATTCCGGGAATCGGCAAGGTCGGCTTGAGCAACGTCAGCGCCACGGTTCATGGCCGTTCCGCCACGGAGATCGTCATTCTGGCTCATCGCGACAACAGCGGTCAGGCGCCGGGAGGAGGCGCCAACGACAACGCCTCCGGCACAGCGGTGATGCTCGAGCTGGCCCGCGCGTACCAGCACCGGCCCGGGTACAGCTCTGCGCTCGAGCCGGCTCATACACTCGTTTTTCTATCTACCGACGGCGGGGCTTTCGGCGCGATCGGGGCCGCCCGCTTTGCCCGGCGTTACAGCGTCAATCACCGTATCGCCGCGGTGATCGTCCTTGATTCTGTTGCCGGAAGCGGTAAACCGCGTGTTCTCTTCAACGGTGATACGACCAGCTTGCCTCCGCCAGTTCTGGTTGCGACTGCGAGCGAGATCCTCAGCGGACAGCCCGACGCCGAAGTCACGCATACGAGCCCCCTGCGACAGCTACTCGACCTGGCCTTCCCCTTCAGCCTTTACGAGCAAGCGCCGTTTATCGCGCGCGGGATTCCCGCAGTTACCCTAACCACCGCCGGCGACAGATACCCCGACCCACTCACCGACACGCCCGAAAACATCTCGAAGGCCCACCTGAACCAGATCGGGTTAGCCAGCGAGCAACTGCTGGCCGCGCTCGATCAGAGCGCTCCTGAGCCTCGCCCGAGCAATGCTTCGTACATCTATCTGGGCGGGCGTTTCGTTCACGGCTGGGCGATACAGCTCCTACTGATCGCTCTTGTTTTTCCTGCTTTGGTGGCCATCGTCGATCTCTTCGCGCGCTGTCGCCGCCGCCAGATCGCAGTTCGACCGGCGCTACGCAGCCTCATCCGGCGAC
>DATCCQ010000236.1:0-7214 GCA_036511185.1 Gaiellaceae bacterium | reverse complement strand
TGCCGGCGCGCTGATTCTCGCCATCGCTCTGGAGACTGCCGGCGCGCTCATGGGCGGCGTACTCAGCGATGCACTAAGGCTGACGCCGTTCAGGCTGGTCGATGCCTTAGGCGGGCTGGTGCTCGGGGTGGCTACCGCTATTGCCGTGCTCTGGATTGTGGCCGCAGTCGCCTTCCATCTGCCGCAAACATCGATAGTCCGCGAGCGAGCGCGGCAATCGACCCTGCTCTCGAAGCTGATATCGACTCTGCCACCCCAGGATGTCATGAGCGCTCTCGCGGGCATCGACCCCTTCCCGCTGATTGTCGGGCCGGCGGCTCCGGCGGAGGGGCCCGATGCATCGGTGCTCACTCTCGCCGGCTTGCAGCGCAGCGAGCGGAGTGTGGTCAGGGTGAGATCAGAGGCCTGTGGCATCGGCTATGCCGGTTCGGGCTGGGTTGCGAAGAAGGGGTATGTGGTCACTGCGGCCCACGTCGTTGCGGGGGGGAGCAAGATCGGCGTTCAGGAGCAGGGACATTCTTCGCGCTCTGCCCGTGTGGTCGCCTTCGATGCGACAAACGACCTCGCCCTGCTCTTCGTGCCGGGGCTTGACGCGAAACCTCTTCAGCTGGCGCCCCCGGACTATGGCGATACAGGAGCGGTGCTCGGCTACCCCGGTGACGGGCCCTTCAAGGCCGAGCCGGTGCGCGTCGGCTCGACCGCGACCCTTTTCTCTCCGAATTACGCCGGCGCTGTCGTCACCCGCTCGATCACCAGTCTGCGGGGCAAGGTGCGCCCGGGCGATTCTGGCGGCCCGATCGTGAACAGTGCCGGTGCTGTGGAACTGACGGTGTTCGGGGCGAAGAAGGGCACAGACGTCGGTTACGGCAGCTCCAGCGAGCTCGCCCGCGCCCTGCTCGAGCTTCGCGACCACAGCAGCGTCTCCACGGGCGCTTGCTTGGACTAGCAGCCGATCTCGCCAGGCCCGCATGATCGGTGCGGCTGTTTTACGGCGCCGACCCTCGCTTCGACCACTGCGGGACGCGCATTTCAACCGGGCGAGGCTTAAAATCCCTCTGAGGCGGATTTCGTCAAGTCCAACCGCGCGCGATAGCCGGCTTTGAGCGCCGATTTGCCTTTCCGTAACGCAGTTACTTAGCTTGCCGAGCGGGGAAGCGAGTCAAGCAATGTGGTCAAGCACCAAGCGGTGATAGATGAAGCGCTATCAACGAGCCATAGTGCAAGTAACGAGACAGGCCCCGATGCGGCGGGGGCCTCTCGAAAATAGAGCCGGGGCCCCGATGCGGCGGGGGCCCATTGGCCACATACACGGATCTCCCCCAGATCGGATTGAAGCGGGCATGCGGCGCCCGCTTCGGTCTGTTTGGGGATAGATAGGGCGAACGGAGAGGTCGTATCGCTCGCTCGAGACCAGGTCTAGACAGCTTCAGCGCGGCACGCGCAGGCTGCGCAAGTACTCGCGCTCGCGCCGCCGCCGCTCTCGCTCGGCTGTTAAGCGCACTTCGCTCGCCTCGCCTACCGTCTCGTCGTCGAGCGCGGGCTCTGCCGTGTCCAGCTCGACGCCGCCTCCAAGCGGCCAGCGACGTCTGCGCAAGCCGGGCGCACGCCGACCGAGATCTTCCAGCGTGTGCTCGATCTCGTCGACCTCGATCTCGGGCGGTAGGTCGATCTCGACCGCTATTTCTGCGCTCTCGCTCACGATTACGCTGCCGGGCTCTTCGAGCGCGTCCTGCCAGGGCGCGCCTGCCGGCAACGCAGTTTGATCGCCCGGCTCTTCGGCGTCCGGCTGGACATCGGGCTCGCTCGCCTTCTTCTCGTGCCGGAACAGGCGGAAGCGCGTCGGCTGCTCGGGCTCGACCTCCGCGGGAAAGACCTCGGGGATACTCGGGAGCTCAGGTTCGGGCTCAACTTCGGCTTGGAGCTCCGCTTCGGCTTCGGGCTCGCTCTCGATCTCGGGCTCCGCCACGACGTCCTGCTCCGTCTCTTCTTCGTGCACCCTCTCCTCGTGCCGGAACAGGTGGAAGCGCCGTGCCGGCTCGGGCTCGCTTTCTTCGGATAAGCCCCTAAAGGAGCTTTCCGCTTCGACCTCGGGCTCCGCGGCCGCTGCGCTGCCGGCTGCTTCTTCTTCGCGCTCGAGAAGATGGGAGAGACCGAAACGTTCGCGCTCGGCCTCCAGGGCCGGAATCTCGGCGGTGCTCTCTAGCTCGCCTTCGGGCTCGCTCTCGCTTGCTTGCTCTTCGCGCCGAAATAGGTGGAAGCGCCGCGGCTGTTCGGGCTCGACTTCCGCGGCAGAGACCTCAGGGGCGCTCTCGAGGTCACATTCCGGTTCCGCGCCGGCCTCGTCTTCGGCGTCCGTCTCTGCCTCCGGAGGGGACTCAACTACGGGCTCGTTCTCCTCCTCCCGGAACGAAAGGAGGCGCTGCCACTCTCCGAGCTCGCTTTCCTCGGTCGCGCGTTCGGGCACGTTCTCGAGTTCGGCTACGGGCTCCATCTCGGCTTCGGGCTCGGCTTCGCTCTCGGATAGGGCTTCGGGCTCTGGCTCGACCTCGAGCTCGCTTGGCTCGTGCCGGAAAAGATGGAAACGCCGCGGCTGCTCGGGCTCGACTTCCGCGGCAAACACCTCAGGGGCGCTCTCGAACGTCGCTTCGGCCGCTGCACCGGCGCCTATCTCCAACTCGGTTTCGGGCTCTTCTTCGGGCTCGCTCTCGACTTCCGGCTCCGCCGCCGCTTCGGTGTCTGCCTCGGGCACCTTCTCCTCGTGCCGGAACAGATGGAAGCGCCGCCGCTGCTCGGGCTCGAAGTCCGCTCTGGAGCTCTCGAAGACACTCTCCGACGGGGCTTCGAGCTCGACTTCGGCCTCGCTCTGGACATCGGGCTCCGCCACGGCTTCGCTCCCGACCTCCGGCTCCAGCGCGACCTCGATCTTGACTTCTTCTGGGCTGGGCTCAGGGAAGCTTTCCGACTCAACTTCGGGTTCTGGCTCCGCGGGCACGAGCTCCGAGATAGCTGCGACGCTGGCTTCGGGTTCCGTCGCGGCCGAGATCTCGGTGACACCCTCCTGTGCTTCCTGGGTCTCCTCGGCCTCGCTCGGTAGCTCGCCGGCTACGAGTGGCCAATCGGGCTCGCCGCTGGATTCTGGTCTGTCGGCCTGCCAGACCAGAGGCTCGACCTGGTCGAGCGTGACGGACGCTGCCCGCGAGGGCTTTTCGACTTCCTGCGCTACCGGAGCCGCGAACGAAGGAGAGGCAGCGGGGAACTGCTGCAGGTGGCGTTTTTCGCGGGCGACTGCAAGCTCGATTGAAGCGACGATCAAAAAGGCCGCCGCCTCGGCTGCCGCGATCAAGAGCGGACGCAAGCCAGTTCGAGCCGAGATAACGGCGACGATAATCAGGAAGAGGGCTTCGAGTAGAAGTCTCGGCGTTGTGCGCGAGGTCGCGCGCGGGCTTTCCACCAGCGGTAGCGCGTAGGGATCGATTCTGGTCGAGATCGGGCTCGAGTCGAAGTGGATGCTCGAGGGACGGAAAGAGCGCTCCGGAGCCGGAGGGCTTTCCTCGGCCGGGGATGTCGTACCTTTCGTGCGTTCCAGCGATTGCAGGATCTCTTCGAGCTCGCCGCTAAAGCGCTCTAACAGGTCGAAGGCTCGACGTGCGCTCGCGGGACTCTCCTCTTGCCCGGAGTGCTCGCCGGTAGCGTGCTGCTCGTCAGCGGGAGCCTGAGACGGCGCCTCCGCGCTTCCCACCGCTGGCTGTTTACTCTCTTCGCTGCCTGTCTGATCCACGCGTCGCTCCGTTCGCCCGCAGATCGATTATGACCGGCGCAGCGCCTGTTCGCGCGCGGAGAACGCAAACACCCTGATCGCTGAGCCGTGAGTCAGGCCGCGATCAGCTCGTCAACGTCGTAGGCCGCGATTCGGGCGCGGAGCTTCTGCCGCGCGCCGGCAAGAATCTGAGAGACACGCGATTCGCTAACACCGAGTTGCTCTCCGATCTCGGACCCTTGGAGCTCGTAGACGTGGACGAGCTTGAGCACCATTTGCTCGCGCTCGGAGAGAGATGCGATTGCGTCGCGCACGATTGCCGCCCGCTCGCCTGCCAGCGTTGCACTCTCGGGCTCGCTGCCCATCTCGTGATTCTCGATCGTGTCGCCGATCTCGAGCATCTCGCTGTTGTCGCCGGTACGGGTCGGAGCGTTGAGCGAGCAGACGTCGGCACGATCGAGCTCGCCGAGTTGCCTTCTGATTTCGCTCGTAGGAACATCGAGCACCTCGGCCAGCTCGGACTCGGAGGGCGAGTGGCCGTTCTTGGCAAAGAAGCCGTCGCGTGCGGAATCGATCTGACGGGCGAAATGGCGCACCGAGCGCGAAGCCCAATCCTGGCGGCGCAACTCGTCCATGATCGCGCCCGAGACTCGTGTCCAGGCGAACTGCTCGAAAGTGGCGCCCTTCTTGGGGTCGAAGCGTTCGACCGCTTCGATCAGGGCGACCAGACCGCAAGAGGCGAGATCGTCCAACTCGCAGTGCGAGGGAAGCTCGCGCACTTTCTTCGAAGCCAGGTAGGTGACCATAGGCGCGTAGGAGAGAACGAGTCGATCACGCGCCGAGCTGTCTTGCGTTGTGGTCCAAGCACGCCACAGCGCTTCAGCCTCTGAAGGGCTGAGTCGCTGATCGCTGGTGACCGTTTTCATTTGGGGGACCTCCGCAGGATTGGGGGAACTGCTCTAACTCTGGATCTAAAGAGGCCATCTGGCCATTCCCGAAATGGGCTCGCCGCGTTCCCCGTTTTCGCGTAACCGCGTTCGCGCGTTTTGGCCGCCCAGATAGCGTCACTGAGCATTCATTCGCGGCTCAAGCTGCCGATCAGAAGGAGCGTGTTAGAGCAAGAAGCAGGTAAAAACCGTTTGAGCGCTTCCGGGCCGGGCCTCGATCAGAGAGGCAGCGTGGCGTATCCTTTACCGCCTCGCGTCAAGCTGGCACCAGAGGGAGGGAGAACTCAAACGTTGGCCGACGGTGGATACGTTCTCGTCGTTGATGACGAGCCGCAGATACAGCAGCTGATCGCGCGCATCCTCGAGCGCCACGGATTTCGTTGCGAGCTGGCAGGCAGCGCTGAAGAGGCGCGCGAGCTGTTGGAGTCGAGGGCGAACAACTTCCAGCTCATGCTCTGCGACGTCAACATGCCCGGCGAGAGCGGGCTGGAGCTATTGAGCAGCACGCTGGCCTCTCATCCCGAAGTGGCAGCCCTGATGGTCACCGGCGCCGACGATCCAGCAATGGCCGAGAACGCGATCGAGCTTGGCGCCTTCGGCTACCTGACTAAGCCTTTCCGCCCCAACGAGTTGATGATCAACATCGTCAACGCTTTACACCGCCGGCGTTTGGAGATGGAAAACCGCGCAAACAGGGCGATGCTGGAGGATAGAGTCGAAGAGCGTACTGAGGCGCTCAGGAAAGTCGTTACTCGGCTCGAGCGCTCCGAGCACGAGCTGCGAACGCACCAGGTAGAGACTGTCAAGCGCCTTTCGAGCATGGCCGAGCTACGCGATCTCGAGACGGGGCGCCATCTCGAGCGGATGAGTAGCTACTGCGCGCTGATCGCCGAGCGGTTTGGCTTCGATAGCGAGCGGGTTGAGCTGATGCGCATTGCGAGCCCGATGCACGACGTGGGCAAGATCGGTATTCCCGACAACATCCTGCTCAAGCCCTCGACGCTCACTCTCGAGGAGCGCGAGGTGATGCAGCAACACACGGTTATCGGCTACCGGATCCTCTCAGGGTCGGAAGCCGCGCTCTTGACTCTGGCTGCGTTACTGGCCTGGACGCACCACGAGCGCTTCGACGGAAGTGGCTACCCGCGCAGGCTCGTTGGCGAAGAGATTCCGCTCGAGGGCCGGATCGCAGCGGTCGCCGACGTTTTCGACGCGCTCACCAGCGATCGCATCTATCGCCCGGCTTTCAATGTCGAAGAGGCCGTCTCGATGATGCGTAGCCAGCGCGGAGCTCACTTCGACCCGAAAGTACTCGATTGCTTCCTCAATGCGATGGACAAGGTCGAGGGTATTCGCATCGAGTACAAGAACCAGGGAGATTCGCCTTCATAGGGCCTATGGCCAAGGCGGTGGCGGGAGCGCGGCGTAGCTCTTCGCGCGTTGCCAGACACCGCATAGGAGTTCGCTCCCTCGGCTGTTTCGGGCTAATCGTGCAAGCAGCCCTAAATAGCTGTGTTCTCAGTCGATAACTCAAATCGAGAGAGACGAGTCAGCAGGATGAGCAACGATAATAAGAGAAGCCTGAATTGGGACGCCGAGCCGGATCCATGGCCCCACGAGCCGCCCCCAGAACTTCTCGATGCGCTTGATCGTGCGGCTGCGCGTCTCTCCGAGCTCGACGCTCGCGGAGTTCGCATCTCGCTTGGTATCGGAGCCGATGGCGGTCCACTTGCGCGTGTCTCCCAGCAGGGGCTCGCGTGCGAGATTGACTCCTCGCTCCTCCTTCAGCTTGTCTGTGGAAGTAAGCTGAGGGTTCCGCGGATATCCGCGGTCTGAGCGAGAGGTACAAGCAGCCGGAGGCCGAGCACCGATGCAGAAGTTGACTCCTTTTCGCGTTGCGGTTGCCGACCATGCGCCCTTCATGCGCCGGCTGTTGGGCGAGGCGCTGCTCGTCCGCGGTATCGAGGTGACCGGAGCGGTCGATTCGGCCGAGGCGGCGATCGAACTGTGCGGACGAACCAACCCCGACGCTCTGCTCTTCGACATCGTCGCCGACACCATGGACGGCGTCGTTTTGATGCGCGGCCTGCGTGAGGCGGGTCTTAGCACGCCCGTGATCCTGCTCGGAGGGCATTTCCGCGCCGACCACTACAAGGTCGTCGACGCGCTGATCGAAGGCGCGCTCGATTTCGTCGAGCGCCCGCTCGCCTGCGACACCGTCCAGGTGTTCGTCAGCGAGCTGATCGCTCGCATTCGCGTGGCCTCCGACCTCACCGCGGCGCGGCAGCGGGCGCTCGATCTGGCCTCACAACGGGAGCTGCACGGACTCGAGAACGAGTCGGATTCGGCTTCGGCGCTCCGCGACCCTTCGCGTGACGGCCCTGGAGCGGTGGTGGTCGTCGGCTCGCTCGGAGGTTGCTGGTCGCTCTCGCATCTGATTCCCGCGCTGCCGCCTCTTCTCGGCCTGGGCATGGTCGTCGTGCAGCAGCTGCCCGAGGGATTCACGACCG
>DATCCQ010000235.1:0-3700 GCA_036511185.1 Gaiellaceae bacterium | reverse complement strand
GATCCAAGCCGGGCACGAACAACGTCTACAACCTGCCGATCGCAACCATGGTGGCGCTCTTCTTACTGCTGGCCGCGCTCGATCACGGGCTGATGGCGGCGCCGCGCATCCACCGCTGGTACGAACGCAACCTGGCAATCGAGCGCAACCCGGCGCGCTGGTGGGAGTACTCCGTGAGCGCCTCGCTGATGATCGTCTTGATCGCCATGCTCACCGGCATCAGCGATCTGGCGGCGCTGATTGCGCTCTTCGGCGTGAACGCGGCGATGATCTTCTTCGGGGCGGCGATGGAGCGGGCCAACCGCTCCGGCCGGCCGGTGATCTGGATGCCGTATGTCTTCGGCTGCATCGCCGGGGTGGTGCCCTGGATCGCGATCACAATCCAGATCGCCTACTCCCAGAACCAGACCGGAAATGTGCCGGGCTTCGTCTTTGCGATCTTTGTCTCGCTCTTCATCCTCTTCAACAGCTTCGGGGCGAACATGTTCTTGCAGTACAAGCGGCTCGGGCCCTGGCGCAACTACCTCTACGGCGAGCGGGCCTACCTGGTGCTCTCGCTAGTTGCAAAGAGCCTTTTGGCCTGGCAGATCTTCGGTTCTACACTGGCCGGAAAATGAACGCCATCGTCGTCTCCTTTCTGGTTGCTCTGGGCGTGAACGGCGCCTTCTTCGCCTTTGCGGCGCTGCGCAAGACCGACATCGTCACCGACCTCTCCTACAGCCTCTCCTTCGCGGTACTGGCGCTGGTGCTTCCCTACTTCGGAGCGCACAGGTCGATTCAGCTGATCGCCTCGCTGATGGCGCTGCTCTGGGCCTTCAGGTTGGGCGGCTATCTGTTCGGGCGCATCCTGCGGATCAAGGTCGACCACCGCTTCGACGAGATGCGAGAGAAGCCGCTTCTCTTCGCCCGTTTCTGGCTTTTGCAGGCAGTTTCGGTCGCCGTGATCATGCTCCCGGTCTCCTACCTGCTCGATCGAGAGAGCGTCCCGCGGGTCGGAATCTGGGCCATCGTCGGGGTGGTGATCTGGTTTGTCGGGCTGGCCATCGAGACCGTCAGCGACTCCCAGAAGGCGGCCTTCAAGGCGACGGATAAGAACCGCTGGCGCTTCGTCTCCAGCGGCCTCTGGAAGTACTCCCGCCACCCCAACTACTTCGGCGAGATGCTCGTCTGGTGGGGCATCTTCGTCTACGCGCTGCCCTTCCTGCACGGCTGGGCCTTCGCCGTGGTGCTCGGGCCGATATTCCTCACGATGCTCTTGCTCTTCGTGAGCGGAATTCCGTTGCTGGAGAAAAGCGCCGAGGAGAAGTACGGCTCGGATCCCGCCTACCGCGAGTACAAGCGGCGAACGAGCATCCTGCTGCCTCTGCCGCGACGCAGCTAGCGCCGAGCGCCGGTCAGGTTCCGACTACTCCTGCATGGTGCAGATGGCGACCGCGCTGCGGCCGGCGTGCATCAGCAGAGCCGGCGAGATCTCCTCGATATAAAGCGGCGGAAAGCCGAGCAGCTGTTCGAGCTTGACGGCGAAATCGTGCGCGCCCTCGAGGTTGGCGCCGTGCACGATCGCGTAGCAGCGAAGGGGACTTTCGGCATTACGGCGCTCGACAATCTTGACGATCTTGGCGACGTTCTGGCGCACGCTGAAGGCCTTGCCGAAGCGAAACGGCCTACCTTCGGCATCCACCGAGATGATCGGCTTCAGGTGGAGCAGCTTGCCCAGCGCGCCGGCCATAGGCTTGATCCGCCCGCCCCTGATGAAGAACTCGAGCGTGTGCACGCTGACCAGGATCTGGCTCTTGTGCACCCAGTCTGCGAGCCCGCTCACGATCTCGTCGTGGCTCTTGCCCGCCTCGAGCGCCTCGGCGGCGCGCAAGACGACCAGACCCTCTGAAGCGGAGACGCCGAGCGAATCGACCACCGAGATCTTCTTCTTGCCGCCGAGCGCCGCCGCCGCCCGCTCACTCGTGCTCACCGTCCCACTTATGCCGCCCGCGACGTGGATGGCGATGATCGAGTCGTAGTAGGTCGAGAGGTAGGAGAAGGTGCGGTTGAAAAGCGCTGTGGAGGGCTGCGAGGTGGTCGGATGCACGGGCGAGCGCTCGGCCAGAGCGAGGAACTGCTCGCTGTCGATGGTCAGCTTGTCGAGGAACTCCGTCTCGCCGAATATGAGGTGCAGCGGCACGACCTGGATCTGGTAGCGATCGATGATCTCGCGCGGCAGGTCGCAGACCGAGTCGGTGACGATGGCGACCTGATACTTGCGCCGGTGGGCGACCTCGTACTGGAGGAGCATGTCGTCGACCTTCTGCTGCACGACGCGGCCGGTCGAAGTCAGCGAGGCGAATACCTGGGCCGGCTGATCGGTGTGGATGTGGATGCGCACCTGCTCGTGACTACCGGCCACGATCAGGCTGTCGCCGAAGGGAGTGAGGCTGGTTCGGAGCGCCTCGCGGTCGATCTCGTGGCCGGCGATCAGCGCCTCGGTGCAGTAGCGGAAGCGAACCTCGCCCGATTCGTGCAGCTCGATCTTGTCGCCGAAGGAAAGCTTGTGCGAGCCCATCCGGCGCGCCAGGAAGGGGGACTTGACCTTGCCGCTGATGAAGCGCTCGGCGCCGGCGATGAACTCCACGAAGCCGCTCGCGCCGGCGTCGACCACTCCGGCCGCCTTCAGCTGGGGAAGCATGTAGCGCGTCTTTTCCAGCGCCTCGGCCAGCGCCGGGCCGGCCTTGCGCAGCAGCTCGGCTAGCGACTGGGAGGAATCGGACTCGCGGCGCAGCGCCTCGGCCCAGACGTGCATGACCGTCAGCATCGTTCCCTCTTTGGGCCGCGTGACAGCCTCGTAGGCGCGGCGACGGGCGACCTCGGAGGCGTGGACAAAGTGCTCCTTGGCGACGCTCTGCGCGTCGCGCATGGCCTCTGAGAGCCCGCTCAGGAACTGGGCGAAGATGATGCCGGAGTTACCGCGCGCGCCAACCAGGGCGGCGTCGGCGATGGAGGACATCGTGTCCCCCGCCGAGTCGGTGACCTCCGCCGTCTCGAGCGCGTAGGAGAGCGTCGCGGTGATGTTGGTGCCGGTGTCGCCGTCTGGCACCGGGTAGACGTTGATCTTGTTCAGGTAGTCCTGCTTGCGCTGGACTCTGTGCAGCCCGGAGAGCAGCGCCTCGAACAGCTGGTGGCCGTCCAGGGTCTTGGTTGCTCGGGTCGCTTTTGACGCTTTACTCATCCTGTGGCGAGGAGCGTATCGCTACGCAGGGGTTTTTGCGAAGCGGCCGGTCAACACTCGGCCGGGGCAGGAGCCGCGGCGATCGAGCTAACAGTGGGTGCGTCTCGCCCCGGACGCCCGAGGCGAGACGCTGACCGCACTGTATCCGGCATTCACCAGCGCTAGATCTTGAACTTCTTGATCGCGGGAGTCAGATCGAACTTTCCGTCTGAGCCCCTGGCCCGCACGCGGAAGACGTGCTTGCCGCTCTTCAGGCTCTTGTAGGTCTTGGCCGAGCGACAGGACTTGAACTTCTGCCCATCCAGCCGGCACTGATAGCTCAGCTTGGCCTTGCCGCCGGAGCCCTTGAAGCTGAAGGTCGCCTTGTGCTGCGCGGCGCGGATCTTGGCCCGGACGATCTTGGTGTTCGGGCGAGCCACGGTGACGGCGGGAGTGGCAACGAGCGTACCGTCGCTGACGGTCGCCGAGGTGCCATCGGCA
>DATCCQ010000234.1:0-12914 GCA_036511185.1 Gaiellaceae bacterium | reverse complement strand
GAAGCTCTTGCAGGAGTCCGAGCAGCTGCTCTCAAACGGACACTGACCGCCTTTCCGGCGCAGCCTCGTCCGGCCTGCAGAGGCCGAAAATCGCCCGAGAGATGCTTTCCGCTCGCTAGGATCGCGGGGTGCAGAAGGTTGTCCTATCGGAGCTCGCCTCGGGCGAGCGCGTGATCTCGGAGCGGATGCCATCGGTGCGCTCGGTGGCGCTCGGTTTCTGGATCGGCGTCGGCTCGCGCGACGAGACGCCCGCCAAGGCGGGCCTCACGCATTTCATCGAGCACCTGCTCTTCAAGGACACCCGCTCTTATGACGCGCGCCGCATCGCCGAGATCTTCGACGAGCTCGGCGGCGAGCTGAACGCCGCCACCTCGCGCGAGCACACCGTCGTCTACGGACGAGTGCCCTACGACCAGCTCGAGCGGGCGATCGACGTCATGACCGACATGGTCTTCGTGCCCACCTTCAGCGATCTCGACGCCGAGCGCGAAGTGGTGCTGGAAGAGATCGCCATGCTCGAGGACGCTCCTCAGGATCGCGTTCACGACCTGGTCAGCGAGGCCGTCTTCGGCGACCATCCCCTAGGGCGGCCGGTGCTGGGGCGCTCGGAGGTTATCTCCTCGGTTAGCAAGCGCACGATCGCCGGCTTCCACGAGAGCATGTACCAGCCCGGCAACGTCGTCGTTTCGGCGGCCGGAAACGTGGCCCACGAGCGGCTCGTCTCGCTGGTCACCAAAGCCGCCAACACGCGCGAGCACTCCGCCGCCAGCCCGAACGTCCGCAAGCCGCTGCTCAAGACTCCGCCGCCGTCGGTCCGCTTCCAGAACAAAGAGACCGAGCAGTACCACGTCTGCGTGGCGGCTCCGGGCATTGCCCGCTCCGACCGGCGCCGCTTCGCCGCAAGCTTGCTCGACTCGATACTCGGCGGCTCGGCCTCCTCGCGACTGTTCCAGGAGATCCGCGAGAAGCGGGGCATGGCCTACTCGGTCTACAGCTTCGTCGCCCAGTACTCCGACACCGGCATGATCGGCGTCAGCCTCAGCACGCGCGAAGACAACGTCTCCTCCTGCCTGGAGATCGTCGCCGAGCAGATTGCCGAGATCGCGGCCGGGCACTTCCAGGAAGGAGAGCTCGAGCGCGCCAAGGAGCACGCGCGCGGCCGCATCATGCTCTCGATGGAATCGACTTCGACCCGCATGACGCGGCTCGGGCGTTCGCTGATCAGCGACACCGAGCTGCTCTCTCCCGAGCGCATGATCGCCGAGCTGGAGGCGGTCGAGCCCGATGCGGTCAGCGAGTTGGCGAGCATGCTGCTCGCTCCTGAGTGCCTTTCTGTGGCCGGAATAGGCCCCGACGAAGAACGCTTCTATACTGCCGTTGACGCGATCAACCCCGGTCTGGCGAGGAGGTCAGCGGCATGAGAGTTGCATTCTTCGGCTGTAAAGGAAAGGTCGGTACCGATATCTGCCCGGCATTGCGAGCTGCGGGCTACGACGTGATGGGGGTCGACGTGGGTACGTCCTTCGACCTTCACAACACCGACGCGATCATCGATTTCACAGAGGCGAGCGCGGTCGTGAAGAACGTGGCCGACGCGCTCTCGCACGGCATCCCCTGCATCGTCGGGACGACGGGCATGTCGAACGAGCAGCTGGCCAGGCTGGACGAGCTTGGCAAGGAAGCGGGCAAGCCGGTCTTCCTGGTTCCGAACTTCGCCATCGGCGCGGTGCTGATGATGCGCTTCGCGCGCGAGGCCGCTCACTACATGGAGCGAGCCGAGATCGTCGAGATGCACCACGAGACGAAAAAGGACGCACCCTCGGGGACGGCCAAGGCGACGGCCGACCTGATGGGCATAGGCCCCACTATCCACTCGGTGCGCCTGCCCGGGCTCGTAGCTCATCAGGAGGTGCTCTTCGGCGGCCTCGGGCAGCTGCTCACGATCCGCCACGACACCTTCTCGCGCAAGGCCTACCTGCCCGGGATCGTGCTCGCCCTACAAAAGATCGACTCTCTGCCGCCGGGATTGACCGTCGGGCTGGAGGCGCTGCTCCGCTAGCTCGAACTAGCTCGACTTGCGTATCCCAACCGCCGCTTAGGCGCTTTGAGACGCGCGCTCTGACGCCTCGTGCTCGCTAGGCTGAGGTCAGTCCGCGAGAAGGAGAGATAGCCGAAATGCGCAGCGATCAGATCAAGCAGGGAATCGAGCGAATGCCGAACCGTGCCCTCCTGTATGGGACGGGCGTGACAGCTGACCAGATGTCGAAGCCGTTCATCGGCCTCTGCTCGAGCTTCACCGATCTGATTCCCGGGCATGTCGGCATGCGCGCGCTGGAGCGGAAGATCGAATGGGGCGTGGCGGCCGGCGGCGGCGTGCCCTTCCTCTTCGGCGTGCCGGGCATCTGCGACGGCATCGCCATGGGCCACTCCGGCATGCACTACTCGCTGCCCTCGCGCGAGCTGATTGCCGACCTAGTGGAGTCGGTCGTACAGGCCCACCAGCTCGACGGGCTCGTCCTGCTCACCAACTGCGACAAGATCACTCCCGGCATGCTGATGGCGGCCTGCCGGCTGGACATTCCGGCGATCGTCGTCACCGCGGGGCCGATGCGCTCAGGTCACCTCCACAACAAGCGTCTGGCGCTCGTCCGCAACACCTTCGAGGCCGTGGGCCTCGTTCAGGCCGGAAAGATGAGCGAGGCCGAAGCGGCGGAGATGGAGTGTGAGACCTGCCCCGGCGAGGGCTCCTGTCAGGGCCTTTACACCGCCAACACGATGGCCTGCCTGACCGAGACGATGGGTATGAGCCTGCCCGGCACCGGTACCGCCCTGGCCGGCTCGGCCAAAAAGGTACGCCTGGCTGAGCTGGCCGGTGAGCGCATTTGCGACCTCGTGCGTGAGGGAGTGACGGCACGCCAGATCGTCACCCGCGAGTCGCTGGAAAACGCGATCCGCATGGACATGGCGCTCGGCGGCTCGACCAACACGACCCTGCACATCCCGGCCATCGCCCACGCTGCCGAGGTGGACATCACGCTCGCCGACTTCGACCGGCTCAGCCGCGTGACGCCGCAACTGACCTTGATCGAGCCCGCCGCCGAGACGGTGATGGAGGACATCGAGTTCGCCGGCGGCATCCCCGCCGTGCTGAGAAACCTCGAGCCGCTGCTGAACAAAGATTGCCTCACCGTCTCCGGCCGCACGATCGGAGAGATCGCCTCCAAAGCCCCGACAGGCGACGGCACGGTGATCCACACGATCGCCGACCCGATTGCCGCCGAAGGCGGAATCGCGGTGCTCAAGGGCTCGCTCGCGCCCGAGGGCGCCGTCGTCAAGCAGGGCGCCATCGCCGCCGGGATGATGAGCTTCACCGGCACCGCCCGCGTGTTCGAGAGCGAGGACGACGCGATGAGCGATCTGCGCGAGGGCAAGATCGTCCCCAAGGACGTGCTGATCATCCGCAACGAAGGCCCGAAAGGCGGGCCCGGTATGCGTGAGTCGCTGGCCCTGACTGCGGCTGTCGCCGGGTCAGGGCTGGGCGACAAGATCGCCATCGTCACCGACGGGCGCTTTTCGGGCGGAACGCGCAATCTCTCGATCGGCCACGTCTCGCCCGAGGCGGCCGATTGCGGCCCAATCGCGCTGGTGCAGAACGGAGACGAGATCGCCATCGACCTTCCGGCCCGCAAGCTCGACCTGCTGGTGAGCAAGGAGGAGCTGGCCAAGCGGAAGGTTGCCTGGGTAAAGCCGGCGCCCAAGTTCACGAGCGGTTGGCTCGCTCGCTACGCGCGGCAGGTCTCGAGTGCGGCCTCCGGCGCGGTCCTCGAATAAGCGTCTGCGACCTTCATCTACAATCGGAGCATGCCCGGCCCCGCCAAGCAAAACGACTTCGGCACGATCTTGACCGCGATCGTCACGCCCTTCAAGGCGGACGGATCGGTCGATTTCAAGCGCTTCAAGTCGCTAGCGCGCTACCTCGTCGAGCACGGCTCGGAGGGTTTGGTCGTGACGGGCTCTACCGGCGAGGGAACGACCCTCTCCGACCGCGAGAAGCTGATGCTCTACTACGCGGCGGTAGAGGAGGTCGGCGAGCGCGCAAGCGTGATCGCCGCCACCGGTACCTACGACACGCACCACTCGGCCCACCTGACCGCGCAGGCGGCGGAGTTCGTGGACGGTTTCCTGATTGTCACCCCCTACTACTCCAAGCCACCGGCCAGGGGCATCGTCGAGCACTTCAAGGCGATCGCCGAGGTGACCGAGAAGCCGCTCGTCGTCTACAACATCCCCAGCCGCGTGATCGTGAACATCGAGCCCGAGACGCTGGCGGAGTTGGGCGAGATCCCCAATATCGTCGCTGTGAAGCAGGCCAACCCCGATCTCGAGCAGGCGCGCAGGATCGTCGAGGAAACGGCGCTCGAGCTCTATGCCGGTAACGACGACCTTCTCCTGCCCTTCCTGGAGCTTGGTAGCGCCGGCGGAATCTGCGTTTACACGCACCTGGCAGGGCCGCGCGTGCAGGAGATGGCGCGCCGCTTCCGCTCCGGCAACCTGGTGGGGGCGCAGGCGATCAACGATGAGCTGAAGCCGCTCGTCGACGCGCTCGCGGTCTGCGTCAATCCGATCTCGACCAAGGCGGCGCTCAATCTGGCCGGCTTCGAGGTTGGCGGCTTGCGCCTGCCTCTGGTAGACGCAACGCCCGAAGAGACCGATCAGATCCGCGAGCTGCTCGAGCAGGCAGATGTGCTCGAGCCCGCCGTCCGCGCCTGATCTCGCTTCCTCGGCCGGTGGCGTAGGACACCTCGACGTGGTCTATCGCTTCTCGCCGCCTGGTACCGCTGGACGCACATCGCTCTCCGAGGCCGTCCGGAGGACTGTCCCCTCCGGTGCTGCACGCCCAGTGGTGCCCCGAGAAAGCGGGCAAGTAGAAACCGTAGGTCGGGACGTGCTTTGGTGCCGTCGTTCGCCCCTCGCCGGCACCCCGAGAAAGCGGGAAGTTAGAGCCACCGCCCGCTCGCTGCGACTAGACTCGAATCGATGGCCGCTGCAAAGACCTGTCGAATCATCCCGCTGGGCGGGCTCGGCGAGGTCGGCAAGAACATGACGGTCTACGAGCATCGCGGCGAAGCGATCATCGTTGATGCCGGCATGGCCTTCCCGCGCGACGAGCACCTCGGCGTTGATCTGATCCTGCCCGACATCAGCTATCTACGCACCCGAGGTAAGCCGGTCCGCGCCGTCGTTCTCACGCACGGGCACGAGGACCACGTCGGCGGGCTTCCCTATTTGCTGCGTGAGATCGAGGTGGAGGAGGTCTGGGCGACCAAGCTCACGCTCGGCTTCGTCAAGTCGAAGCTCGACGAGCACGGCCTGAGCCGCACGACCACGCTGCGCGAGGCGATCCCAGGCAAGGGACCTGTCAGTATCGGCCCCTTCAAGGTTGATTTCGTACGCGTAGCGCACTCCATCCCCGACGCGATCGCGGTCGTTATCGAGTCCAGCGCCGGCCGCATCGTCTACACCGGCGACTACAAGATGGATCACACCCCGATCGACGGCATGCGCACCGATGTGGGTCGCCTGGCAGACCTCGGCAACCTCGGTGTCGATCTCTTGCTCGGCGATTCGACCAACGCCGAACGCCCGGGCAGTACGCCTTCCGAGCGCCGCGTGGGCGAGGCCTTTCGCCAGATCGTGCCGCTGCGCGACGGGCGCGTGCTCGTGGCCTGCTTCGCCTCCAATATCCACCGCATCCAGCAGGCGATCGACGTGGCGATCGAGACCGGCCGATCGGTGGCCGTGATCGGTCGCTCGATGCGCAAGAACGTGAACATCGCCCGCAACCTCGGCTACCTGGAGGTTCCCGACGACGTCCTGCTCAAGCCCGAGGAGCTGGGCCAGTTACCGCCCTACGAGCAGATGATCCTCTGCACCGGTAGCCAGGGCGAGCCGCTCTCGGCGCTGACCAGGATCGCCTTCCACGATCACCAGTCGGTGGAGATCGAGCGCGGCGACACGGTCATCATCTCGGCCAAGCCGATCCCGGGCAACGAGTTGCGCGTCCACGAAGCGATCAACGGCTTGACCAAAGCCGGCGCCGAGGTGTTGCACGAAGAGATCGCCGAGGTGCACGCCTCGGGCCATGCCTGCGCCGAGGAGTTGCGCACAATGCTCGCGCTGCTCAGGCCGAAGACCATGATGCCCGTGCACGGCGAGTACCGCATGCAGGCCGCTCACGCCCAGCTGGCGCGCGAGGAGGGCATCCCGGAGGAATCGATCCTGATTGCCGAGAACGGAGATGTGATCGAACTGACGCCCAACGGGGCGAGCATCGTCGACCGGGTCGAGACCGGCGTCACGCTGGTGGACGGGCTCGGCGTGGGGGACGTCGCCGACGTAGCTCTGCGCGACAGGCGCCACCTGGCCGAAGACGGCGTGCTGATCGTCGTTACTACGCTCACCTTGAGCGAAGGAAACGTGGTCGCCAGCCCGGAGCTCATAGCCCGCGGTTTCGGCGAGCAGGACGCGCTGTTGGAAGAGGTCAAGAGTGAAACGATCGAGATCCTCGAAGATCTACTGGCCGACAACATCACCGAGATCAAACTGCTCCAGGAGCACCTGCACGACGGAATCGGGCGGCTCATTTACGACCGCACCCGCCGCCGGCCGATGATCTTGCCGGTCGTGCTCGAAGTTTAAGCGGGCGCTCTGCGGGTTTCGCGACGGCGGGATACTGAATAGGTGCGAAGTCGGCACAACGGCGCGTGCTTTCGTTCACTCCAGGCGGGTACTGTGGAACGACCCCGCGGGCGTAGGAGTGTCGCGGGCTGTGTCGAAGCTCGCCAGGGTGAGCAAGAAGCGCCCCAAGCGCAAGCTGAAGCCGCGCCAGCCTGCGCGCACCCGTAAGGCTGCCAAGACACGTAGCCATCACCATCCCGAGCTCTTCGGGCTTGGTTTGATCGCGGCCGGAATCTTCCTCGGCAGCGTGCTGTATCTGGGCTGGAACGGCGGCGTCGTCGGCGCCGCGCTGGGGCGCGCTGTGCTCGCCACTATCGGCGTCACGACCTACGCGCTGCCACTGGCGGCGCTCGCCTACGGAACTCTCCTGCTCGTGTGGAGCGAGCTGATCGAGCTCAAGCCCTTCCGGCGCGGGCTGATAACTCTCTTCTTCGGTCTGCAGCTGGCGCTCGGCCGCGCCCACGGCGGCTACCTCGGGCGCGGGCTGGAGTCCTCTTTCTCCAAGTTGCTAGGAGGCACCGGCACCACGATCGTCGCACTGCTCTGCCTGATCGTCGGCGGCTTGCTTCTCACCGGCGCATCGCTCGGCGCCTGGCTCAGACGCTCCGGAGAAGCGATCCGCCAGGCCCGTCCCGCGCGCGAGAGGCACGTTAAAGCGGAGCCGAGCCTGGCTTACCCCGAGCCGCTGGTTCTTCCGCTCACCCAGGACGAACTGGCGCCGCATGGAGCGCTGGTCGACGGAGCCCGTGCCTTTCCGGATGTCGTCGACAACGAGGCGGGGCCGCCGCCGCTTTTGCTCGACGACCACGATTCCGGCGAGGCGCCGACCCTATTCGACGTCACGCCCGCAAAGAGCGACTACGAGCTCCCCGACGCCAGCCTTCTGCATCGTTCGCCGCCAGCTTCCCAGCAGCTTGCAGACTCCGGTGAGCGCACCAGCGAAGTGCTCGTGCAGACGCTCGCCAATTTCGGCATCGAAGCCCGCATCGTCGGTCAGATCTCGGGCCCGCGCGTCACGCGCTACGAGCTACAGCTTGCACCGGGTACCAAGGTCTCCAAGGTCGCCAACCTGAAGGACGACCTCTCCTACGCGCTCGCCACAACAGAGATTCGAATCCTGGCGCCGATCCCGGGCAAGCAGGCGGTCGGAGTGGAAGTTCCTAACCTGACGCCCAACCTGGTCACGCTCGGCGACGTCTTCGACGAGCTTCCCGCTTCTGCCAGCCCTTTGTCCGTCTGGCTGGGCAAGGACATCGCCGGCAACTCCGTCTGGACCGATCTGGCGCGCATGCCGCACATCCTGATCGCCGGTACCACCGGATCGGGCAAATCGGGCCTCATCAACGCCATCTTGAGCTCGATCCTGCTCCGCTGCACGCCTGACGAAGTGCGCATGATCCTGGTTGATCCCAAGCGCGTCGAGCTCGGTTTCTACGAATCCATCCCGCATCTGCTCACACCGGTCGTCTCCAATCCCAAGGAGGCCGCCGCCGTGCTGGCCAACCTGCTCGCCGAGATGGAACGTCGCTACGACAAGATGAGCATCGTCAGGGCCCGTGGCCTTCCCGAGCTGAACCGTGCGCTGAGGCAGCGTGGGGAGGACCCGCTCCCTTACCTGCTCGTCGTCATCGACGAGCTGGCCGACCTGATGATGACCTCGCCGCAGGCGGTCGAGGACGCCGTCATCCGCCTGGCACAGAAATCGCGCGCAGTCGGCATCCATCTCGTCCTGGCTACGCAGCGTCCGTCGGTTGACGTCATCACCGGCATGATCAAGACCAACATCCCGTCGCGCATCGCCTTTGCCGTCTCCAGCCAGACCGACTCGCGCGTGATCCTCGACGCCTCGGGCGCCGAGAGCCTGCTCGGTCAGGGTGACATGCTCTTCAAGCCGCTTGGAACCTCGCGCTTGCAGCGCCTGCAGGGCGCTTACGTGAGTGAAGAAGAGGTAACGCTAATCGTCGAGCAGTGCCGCTGCCAGCGGGGCCAGGAACTGGACGAGTCGCTACTCGAGCTGCCCGAAGCCTTCGCCGACGACGCGCTCGAGCACGCTGACGGCGAGTTCGACCCCGACGAGGATCCGCTGCTCGAGAAGGCGATCGAGATCGTCGTTCAGTCGCAGTCGGCATCGGTCTCGCTACTCCAGCGCCGCTTGCGCGTCGGTTACACGCGGGCGGGAAGGTTGATCGACATGCTCGAGCGGCGGAATATCGTCTCCGGCTACGAGGGCTCCAAACCGCGGCGCGTGCTCGTAGAAGAGAATGAGCTCGATCGTTTCCTCGCGCTTCAGTCCTCGCACTAGCGGCTGCTCATCGTTTCCAGCGGCGCGTTCGCGCTGAAGTAGCGACAATAGAGGCGTGCTGCCCTACGACGACTACGAGAAGCAACCGAACGTGCGCGCCCGTTTCTCGCTCCTGGTCGGTCTTCTCGGCGCCGCCCTCGCACCGGCCGCGATCCTGGTCCACCTGCGCCTTTCTCAGGTAACGCTCTTGATGGCGGTGGGCGGTATTGCCGCCGGCTGCACCATTCTCGGCTTTATCGCTCTTTTCCTGGCCAAGAGAGCGCGGCTGCGTCAGGTCGTCTCGCTCGAGCGCATGGGCGGCGCCAAGCAAGCCGCTCTCGGGCGCCTGCTTGGAACGCTGGTGCTGGGAATCGGGCTGGGCGCCTGCATTGCCCTGGGCGTCTACGCGCTACTGAGCAGTCGCTGATCTGGCCTGGGCAACGGGTACCGGCCGCCCGGCTCCGCATAATGTGCGGCGAGTTGCAATCTGCCTTTAGTATTCGTAGCCGTGTTTGAGATCGGCAACAGCCTGCGCGAAGCGCGCGAACGTCAAGGACGTTCCTTCCCCGACCTCGAGCGGACGACGAAAATTCGCCCGCGCTACCTAAAAGCGCTCGAGGACGAAGACTTCAGCAGCCTGCCCGCGCTCGCTTACACCAGGGGTTTTCTGCGCGTCTATGCCGACGAACTGGGCCTGGACGGGCAGCTCTATGTCGACGAGTTCAACTCTCGCTTCGGCGGCCCAGAGGAAGGGAGCGCCCCCTTTCGGAAGCGTGAAAGCCGGACACCGACGCCCCAGTCGCGTCGAATCGCGTCGCTGGCCGTGGTCCTCGCGCTCGGCGCGATAGCCACAGTCCTCGCTCTCTTCGTCTTCGCCTTCGTCTTCAATACGCCCGACTCACAGACCGGCGGCCATCAGGGCACGACAGCCTCGACCAATAAACCGGCCCGCACGACGACGGTGAAGATCACCGCCGTGCACGGAGACGTCTCGGTCGAGGCACACACCGGTGGGCGCGGCGGAGACCTGCTCTTCGGCGGAACGCTCGTCAGAGGGCATAGCCAGACGTTCACGGCGACCCGGCTTTGGATCAATGTCAACGCGGCTCAAAACGTCCGTTGGACGCTGGACGGTGGAGTCTCCGTCGACTCCCGCAACCGATTCGGCCCGAAGACGCTTCTCTTCACCCCCGACGGGTACACGTTCCTTTCCGACTAGCATCCCTTCAGTGCATAAGCTGAAGGCGCCTTTCGTGAATCGGCCCGAGGCGACCATTGTGGTTACGGGCAGCGAGCTGCTGCGTGCCGAGATAACGGACGAGAACGGCCCCTTCCTGGCGCGCGAGCTGGCCCGGCTCGGTCTCCTCTGTCGGCGTATCAGCATCGTCGGCGACGACCCTGATCTGCTCGAAGCAGCGCTCAGAGACGGGCTTAAAGCCGATCTATGCCTGATTTCGGGTGGCCTGGGGCCCACGCACGACGATCGCACGATCGAGCTACTGGCAAAGGTCAGCGGCAGGAAACTGAGCGTCGATCCGCAGCTCGAGCGCGAGATCGACCTGGTTGGGCGACGCTTCTCCCGTAACGTCGGCACTGCCTACCACGGCTACCAGGAGGGCGTGCGAAAGCAGGCCAGCATCCCCGAGGGCGCCTACGTGCTCGGCCTGGCCGGGACGGCGCCCGGAGTCGCGCTCGAGCTGGACGGTCGCGTCGCGGTGGCCTTGCCCGGCCCCCCGTATGAGCTGCAGCGCCTCTGGCCCTCGGCGCTCGAATCCGCGCCCCTTCGCCGGCTGCTCGAGCGAGTACCTCCTTTCACGCACAGCACGCTCCGCTTCTACGGGCTGGCCGAATCGACGCTGGCGGCCGCGCTCGAAAACGCCGGCGGCGACGGCGACGGCGTCACGGTCACCATCTGCGCCCGCGACCGCGAGCTGATCGCCGAGCTCTTTGTCGACCCCGGCGCCGAGGCCCGCTCCGCTGAGCTACTGGAGGCGCTCGTCGCCGCCGAACCGGGCACGCTCTTTGCGCGTGACGAGCGGCCCATCGAGCAGATCGTGCTCGACCTCGCGCGCGAACGCGGCCTCACGCTGGCGACGGCCGAATCCTGTACGGGCGGGCTTGTGGGCGCCCGCCTGACCGAGGTGCCCGGCGCGAGTGATGTCTTTCTCGGCGCCGTCGTCGCCTATGCCAACGAGATTAAAGAGGCTCTGCTGGGGATTTCGAAGGAGACGCTACAGGAGCACGGCGCCGTCTCGCCGGAGTGCGCGCTCGAGATGGCGAAGGGAGCGAGGCGGGCGCTGGGAGCGGATCTGGCGCTCAGCGTCACGGGCATAGCCGGGCCCGGCGGAGGTAGCGCGGAGAAGCCGGTCGGCTTTGTCTTTTTCTGCGCGACCAGCGGCGAGGAAACACTCTCGCAGGAGATTCGTTTCTCTGGCGACAGAGATCAGATTCGCCGCTACGCGACGGTGGCCGCGCTACACCTCATGAGGCGTCTTCTGGCACAAATCGGGCACGGTTAGGCATGGATCCGAGCGCTAGCGTGGTCGGCGATGAGCGAATGCGCCTCTTCGTCGCCTACACGCTTGCGCCCGACGACCGGGAGCGACTCTCCGCCTGGCAGCGAACGGCGCTCGCTGGAAGTCGAGCCCGTCTCGTTCCGCCCGAACAGCTCCACTTCACCGTCGCCTTCCTCGGACAGCGTCCGCGCGAGGAGGTCGGGCCGATCTTCGAGATCATCCGTGGCGCCGCCCAAGGCGCCGGGCCGATGTCACTCGAGCTCAGTCGCTATCGAGAATCGAGGAGCGTCGGAATGCTCGTTTTCGAGGACAAAAACGGCGAGTCGACACGAGTTGCGGCGGCGATTCAGCGCGGGCTGGAGGAAATCGGCGTCTACAAGAGCGAAGCTCGTCCCTGGCTTCCGCACGTCACGGTTCTACGTTTTCGCAGTCCGCCTCGCCTACGTCCCGAACTGCCCGTCCTGGGGCAAGTCAGTCCGTCCGAGGCTGCTGCCTACCATTCAGTGCTGCGCCGCGACGGGGCGCAGTACGACGTTCTCCGATCCGTCGCGCTAGGAGGTCGATGAAATTGGATCGCGAGCATGCACTCGAGACCGCTCTCGGTCAGATCGAGCGGCAGTTTGGAAAGGGCTCGGTCATGCGCATGAGCGATCGGCCGGCCGTGTCGGTAGGAGCGGTCTCCACCGGATCGCTCCCGCTCGACCTCGCGCTTGGAGTTGGAGGTCTGCCGCGCGGGCGCGTGGTTGAGATCTTCGGACCCGAGGCTTCGGGCAAGACGACGCTCGTCTATCACGTGATCGCCGAGGCCCAGCGCCGCGGCGGCATCTGCGCCTTCGTCGACGCCGAGCACTCGATGGATCCCGCCTACGCCAAGCGAATCGGCGTCAATATCGACGAGTTGCTCGTTTCCCAGCCCGACACCGGCGAGCAGGCGCTCGAGATCACCGAGCTACTCATCCGCTCGGGCGCGCTCGACGTCGTCGCCATCGACTCGGTGGCGGCCCTGACACCCAAGGCCGAGATCGAAGGGGAGATCGGAGACTCCCACGTCGGCCTGCAGGCCAGGCTGATGAGCCAGGCCCTGCGCAAGCTGGCCGGCTCGCTAAACCGCACCGACACGATCTGCGTCTTCACCAACCAGCTCAGAGAGAAGATCGGGGTCATGTTCGGATCACCCGAGGTCACACCTGGTGGCCGCGCGCTCAAGTTCTACGCCTCGGTCAGGCTCGACATCCGTCGCATCGAGACGCTTAAGGACGGCGCCGAGGCGATCGGCAACCGAGTCCGGGTCAAAGTCGTGAAGAACAAGGTGGCGCCGCCGTTCAAGCAGGCCGAGTTCGACATCATCTACGGACTGGGCATCCCCTGGGACGCGACGG
>DATCCQ010000233.1:0-7132 GCA_036511185.1 Gaiellaceae bacterium | reverse complement strand
TTCTCGGGTTGTAGGCGCACGCGCCCGCTCTCCCGGAAGAAGCGCTTGACGGTGGCCTCGCCGGCCGACTCGTCCTCGCCGGCCAGCGCGACGACGATCTCGCCGTTCGAGGCGCTCTCTTGACGGCGCACGACCAGGATGTCGCCGTCAAGGATGCCGGCGCCCGTCATGGAGTCGCCCTTGACGCGCAGTAGGAACTCCTCGCCCCCATGCGAGAGCGGCTCGGGCACGGCCAGATATTCATCGATGTTCTCCTCGGCGAGTAGCGGCGAGCCGGCCGCGACCTGGCCGAGAAGCGGAAGCTTGTGCTGCTCCTCGCGCTCGCGCGCGATCAACTCGAGCGCTCGCGGCTTGGTCGGATCGCGCTTGAGCAGCCCTGCCCGCTCGAGGTTGGCGAGATGAGCGTGCACGGTGGAGGGTGAGGCGAGCCCGACTGCCTGCCCGATCTCACGCACGGTCGGCGGGTAGCCGTGGCGCTCGACGTAGGCGAGAAGGTAGTCCCAGATCTCTCTCTGTCGCGGCGTTAGCAAGCGATCCTCCTTAGCGGGCTGACACGTATCCGAACACCTGTTCGCTACGAAGGCTAGCGCTCCTTCCGGATAGCGTCAACCGCTTGCCGGCCGATTGGCTGCGCCGTTCGCTCGCATATCGAGCAGATGCCTTCTCGGCGCACTGAGGCGGCGCTGGCTAGGGAGGTGGTGGCTGCGGAGCGCAGGTCACGTACGGACAAGCTTCACAGCCGCGGGATCACGAAGTAGGCCGCCGCAGCCGACATGCGCGGCTGCGGCTCACGTACGCCCTCCCCCGGGGCCTTCACACCGCGAACACTGACCACAACCACGGTCAGCCGAGCGCGCATCTAGGACCTCGCGACGAACCAGCGCCAAAGGCGCTGTTCATCGCCCATTCGCTCCGCCGGCGAAAGTCAAAGCCCGCTATGCGGGCCGACTTTCGCCGGGAAAAGTGCGCTGGAGAGGACTTGAACCTCCACGGCCCATTCGGGCCACAAGGCCCTCAACCTTGCGCGTCTACCAATTCCGCCACCAGCGCGTGGCGACCGGATTGTACCGGCTTTTTCGCGGCGCTCGAACTACTTGAGTAACCGGAAAAGAGCGATCGTGTCGAGAAACCAGACAACCGAGATCGCGATCGTCAGACGGGTCAGGTTCTTCTCGACGATATGGGTGCCCCCTTGCGAAGTCGGCGTGAAACCGAGCCCGCCGAGACCGCCCTCGCGCCCAGAGTGCATGAGGATCAGCACGACCAGTCCGATCGAGATACAGATGTGGAAAAAGACGAGTGTGCCGACGAGCATGGGCGAGCCCGAGAATAGCAGCGCCCGACTAACCTCTGGCGCCGCGGGCGATTGCCTGTTCCAGCACCCGCTCGATTTTCTCGGCCTGTAGAGAGACGCCGTGCTCGGCTGCGGCCTCGCGCCCGGCCTCGTTCGGGCAAGGGAGAGCAGCCGCGCTCTCGAGCGCCTGCTCGAGCTCATCCTCGTCCGTCGGATCGACGAGTACGCCGGCCCCTGGCGGGACGAATTCGGGTGGGCCGCCGATCCTCGTCGCCACGACCGAACGCGCGCAGGCCATCGCTTCCAGCGGCGCCTGACCGAAGGGCTCGACGAGACTCGGCTGGCAAAGCACGTCGCAGGCCGCGAGCCAGGTCGGTACGAGCTCATGCGCAACGCGGCCGAGCACACGCACGCCCGCTAGACCTTCCAGCTCGCCGCGAAGGGGCCCGTCGCCGAGAAAGACGAGCGATCCCTTCTTAAACCAAGAAAAAGCTTGCGCCAGGCGCAGCACGTTCTTGCGCTCGGTCAGCGAGCCCACGCAGAGAAAGAGCGGATCTTTCCCATCCCAGGCAAGCTGGGCTCGAGCCTCGGTCTGGTCGCGGGGCTGGAAGCGCTCGAGATCGACGCCGCAGTCGATCACGCTGATCTTGCCCCGCGGCTGTGGCAGCGTCGTCTCCAGCTCGCGGGCGAGAAAACGAGAGACGGCGATAACAGCGCTCGCCCGCTTGAGCGTCCAGCGCGTGAGAGCGCGCACGCCCGGCACGGCGCCGATGTTGCGCACGTCCTGCCCGTGAGCGGTGACCACGAGCGGCGCCTTCGAGGCGAGTGCGCCGATCAATCCGGCGGGAACGAGGAAGTGGGCATAAACGACATCGGGATGAAATCGCCGCGCTTTCCTCCGCGCCTCGCGAGCAAGCGAGAGGAAACGGAGCTTCCCACCCGAGCGCCGGTCGAGCACTGCCCGCTCGATCTCGTGCCCGCGCCGCGTGAGCTCGCGCTCGAGCTGGGCGACGAAGACACCGAGATCGGGATCGTCGGGGCCCGGATACATCTGCGAGACGAGCAGGATGCGCATGTCGAAGAAGATTGACGGTTTCGGAGCTGTCGCGTGGCAGACAGGTGTGATTTTCGTCGTTACGATCGCAGTGGGTGGTGGGATGGGAATCCTCCGCGCGGCGACTCAGGCGCGCGGATTCGGACGCAACTAGGCGCCGTGCGAGGAGATCGCTTCGCTCAGCGCTCGGTGCACAAGGGTCGGCCGGCCCTGAGTGTCAAAGACGCCGAAATCTTCGTCGCCAGAGGCGCCTAGATCGCCCTTGTAGTCCCAGACCGTCCACGGAATCTCGTGTCTCTTCAGGGCGGCGGGCACGTCCCGATACCAGCGCTCGCGAGCAAGCTCGGGGGTGGTGCCATAAGCACCGAACTCGCCACACCAGAGCGGGACGCCGGTCTCCTTGGCGAGCGCCAGCGCCGGCTCAAGCACTCGCTCGATGTCCGATTCGGCGAACACACGCTCATTGCGGCAGGCGAAACGCAGTTCCGGCGGGAAGGTGTCCCATTCCTCGCGTGAGACCAGCTCACCCGGGTAGTTGACGGGGCCCTCGTAGACGCCCATCACAGCCCAGGGCGCCCGGTAGTGCGTGAACAACAGCGGGTCGTAGAAGTGGAAGCTGAGGATGAGGTTCTCATCCTTAGGAACGCGCAGCGCGGAGAAGAAGCGCGAATCGGCGACACCGTTGCAGTCGATCGCTACGACCCGCTCGGGCTCGTGCCTGCGCACCTCGGCGAGAGCGCGGGCCGCGAGCGCGTTCCAGTCTTCGTTGTTTGGCGCATTGGGCTCGTTCAGCAGCTCGTAGGCGACCCTGTCAAGCGACCGCTGCGCAAGCGCCTCCGAGAGGTCGCGCCAGAGCTCGCAGAACTTGCCCTGTTCGGCCGGATCGCTGAAGAGCGGCGGCTCGCCGGTGGCATTGAAGTAGTGGGAGCGGACGATGTGCAGGTCGACGACGGCGCGCAGATCAGCCTGGGCGCACCAGTCAAGCCCCTGCTCGAGCAACTCGAAGGCCTCGGCCTCACGTTCTCCCTGCTCGTCCCAGAGCTGCACCTCGTCTACGGGGAAGCGCAGATGATCGAAACCACTGGCGGCGAGCTTCTCGACATCGGCCTGAACGAACCAAGCCTTACGGGCCTCCCCGCGGCGGTCGGATTGCGAGAGCCAGTGGGAGATGTTGACGCCGCGCTCGAGCTCGAAGCTCATCAGTGCTCGATCCTAAGCCCGATCAAAGGTGCCGAACTCTTCGCGCAGCAGGTTGCAGATCTCGCCGATCGTGGCGTCGAGCGCCAGTGCCTCGCGCATCGACGGAAGCAGATTCTCGCTCCCTCGCGCCGTCTCACGTACCGTCGCGAGCGCCTTATCCACGGCGGCGTTGTCTCGCTCGGCGCGCACCTTGGCGGTGCGCTCCCTTTGACGTCGCTCGACTTCGGGATCGATCTTCAGCAAATCGACCGATCCGGCACCGTCTTCCTCCTCCTGGAAACGATTGACGCCGACGATCACTCGCTCGGCCGCTTCGACCTCCAGCTGGTAGCGGTAGGAAGCCTCCTCGATCTCCGCCTGGACGAAGCCCTGCTCGATCGCGGCCACGGCGCCGCCGAGCGAATCGATCCGCTCGATCAGCTCCATCGCGTGACTCTCCAGCTCGCTCGTCAGCGCCTCGATGAAGTAGGAGCCGCCGAGCGGATCGGCGCTGTCGGTGGAGCCCGCTTCGTGGGCCAGGATCTGTTGCGTTCTGAGCGCAATTCGCACCGCGTGCTCGGTCGGTAGCGCCAGCGCCTCGTCAAAGGAGTTGGTGTGCAGCGACTGCGTGCCGCCGCAGACGGCCGAGAAGGCCTGCAGCGCGACGCGGACGATATTGTTCTCGGGCTGTTGCGCGGTCAGAGTCGAGCCGCCGGTCTGGGTGTGGAAGCGAAGCATCTGCGCCTTCGGATTGGTGGCTCCGAAGCGCTCGCTCATGATCTTCGCCCAGAGGCGCCGCGCCGCTCGGAACTTGGCCACTTCCTGGAAGAAGTTGTTGTGGGCGTTGAAGAAGAAGGAGAGACGAGCGCCGAAGCGATCGGGCGAGAGTCCCGCAGCGACCGCCGCCTGGCAGTAGGCAATGCCGTTGGCGAGCGTGAAGGCGAGCTCCTGCACCGCCGTCGAGCCCGCTTCGCGGATGTGGTAGCCGGAGATCGAGATGGTGTTGAAGCCGGGCAAGTGCTCTTCGCAGTAAGCAAAGAGGTCGGTCGTGATTCGCATCGAGGGCCGCGGCGGAAAGATGTAGTTGCCGCGCGCCACGTACTCCTTGAGGATGTCGTTCTGGACGGTGCCGCGTAGTTGCTCGGCCGCTACGCCCTGCTTCTCGGCGACCAGTTCGTAGAGCAGCAGCAGCAGCGCCGCCGGCGCGTTGATGGTCATCGAGGTCGAGACCTTGTCGAGCGGAATCTCCGCGAAGAGCAGTTCCAGATCGGCCAGCGAGTCGATCGCTACACCGACGCGCCCGACCTCGCCCTCAGCGAGCGGATGATCGGAGTCGTAGCCGAGCTGGGTCGGCAGATCGAAGGCCACCGAGAGCCCCGTCTGGCCCTTCTCGAGCAGGTAGCGGAAGCGGGCGTTTGTCTCCTCGGCCGAGCCGAAGCCCGCGTACTGACGGATCGTCCAGGGGCGACCGCGGTACATGGTCTCGTAGGGACCGCGCGTAAACGGGAAGGAGCCCGGCAACTCGGGCTCGAGCCCGGAGACGTCCTCGCTCGTGTAGACCGGCTTGATTTCGATTCCGGCTTCGTTACCCGGCTTGTCGTCAGCGGCTGCCATAGCCGCAATCGTACGCATCCAGAGGCCGCACCGGGCGGGAAAGAGCGTTCTCGGTGCGGAGAGCTATCGGCCGGAGACGTGCAGCAGCCGATAACGTGGCAATCGCGCCTCTCGAGTTAGGGGCGCTCAGCGGCGAAAGCCCGGAACACCAAGATGACATCAAACGATCCGTATCGGAAGTGGCAGGGCATCGAGGCGGAGCAACCGCGTCTCGAGCCGCCCGAGTATCTACCGGCTTCATACGAGCCGACGGCCGACCAGGAGCCCGGCCAGAAGCCCGCTCGCCAGGACGGGGCTGCACGCGGTTTTCTAAGGAAGCTCGCGGCGCCTTTCATCGCCCTGGGCGTCTTACTACTCAAGTTCAAGGCAGCGCTTCTGATCGTGTTCAAGCTGCCGCTGTTCGCGACCGCCGGTTCGATGGTCGTCTCGATCGGCGCCTACGCAATGATCTGGGGCTGGCGTTTCGGACTCGGTTTCGTGCTGCTCCTCTTCGTTCACGAATCGGGTCACGCACTCGAGGCTAGGCGACAGGGCCTTTCTGTCAGCGCCCCCGTGTTCATCCCCTTCATGGGCGCCGCCATTCTCCTGCGCGAGATGCCGCACAATGCCTGGCGCGAAGCACGAATGGCTCTGGCGGGCCCGCTCGTCGGGGCGTTGGGAGCGGCAGTTTGTTGGGGTCTCGCCGTCAGATACGACTCCGACCTGATGCTGGCGCTCGCCTACTTCGGCTTCTTCCTCAACCTCTTCAACCTGCTACCGATCGTGCCGCTCGACGGCGGGCGCGTCGTGGCTGCGCTGCACCCGGCGATTTGGGTCGTCGGTTTCGCCGCCCTGGCTGCACTCGTTTACTTCGCGCCCAACCCGATTCTGCTGATAGTCCTCGTGCTGGCAGCCTACGAGCTCTACCGGCGCTGGCAAACACGACACGAGACGCGCGAGCAGGAGTACTACAAGGTGAAGCCCTGGCAACGATTGGTAATCGCCATTGGCTACTTCGGACTCGCCATACTGCTTGCTCTCGCCATGACTCAAACTCACGTCGTCCGCCACTTCTGATGCCCGAGAGCCACGAAAGACTCGAGGACCGCGAGGTTCTCTCTAGCGCCGCCGGCAAGCACAAGCGCCACGTGAAGTTGATCGCCGCCGAATTCCGGCGCGGCTTTGAAGCCGTCGACAAGATCGACAGGCCGGCGGTCTCGATCTTCGGCTCGGCGCGCGTGCCCGAAGGCGAGCACTTTTACAACCTGGCGCGCAACGTAGGCAGAGAGTTCGCCCGCACCGGCTGGGCGGTGGTGACCGGCGGCGGGCCCGGGATCATGGAGGCCGCCAACCGTGGCGCTCAGGAAGCCGGCGGGCTTTCGGTCGGCTTCAACATCCGCCTGCCGAACGAGCAGGCGGCAAACCCCTACACCGACCTCAGCCTCACCTTCGATCACTTCTACGCCCGCAAGACGATGTTCGTGAAGGCGGCCGAGGCCTTCGTCATCTTCCCGGGCGGCTTTGGCACGATGGACGAGCTATTCGAGTCGCTGACCCTGATCCAGGTCGGCAAGATCTTCCACTTCCCGGTCGTGCTGATGGACTGCGCCTACTGGGAAGAGATGGTGGCCTGGATACGCCGCGAGCTACTGGGCAAGAAGATGATTTCGCCCGATGATCTTGACCTGCTTTCGCGTACGGACGACCCCGCCGAGGCGGTCCGGATCGTGCTCGAGCACCACGAGCTGAGCGGGAGCCAGAAGCACCACAAGGCCGCGGGCCCGAGCTAGCGCGAGGCGGGCCGTCAGAGCTACCCGTGCACCCGCGCAGGACGCCCGCCGCCCGGGCGACGCCTGCTCTTCACACGGGGTCGCCGTACCGGCTCGCGCGCGCTCCAGCCCGCCGCTCTGCGGTGCAGCTTGCGCTCGTGATGAGGCCTTGGAATCGCAACGCTGCGCCCGCTCGGCTTGAAACGCCGGAAGAAGAAGTGCTTTCCCACTTCGACCAGCGCC
>DATCCQ010000232.1:0-11862 GCA_036511185.1 Gaiellaceae bacterium | reverse complement strand
GCCGATCGGCTGGCCGGCCTGGACGCTGGCGCCGTCCTTAAGGCCCTTGGCGTAGGCGGTTCCCGCGACGCACTCGCCCTTGTTGTCGTTCTTCATCGTGCGGTCGTTGTTCAGGTGGATGTACTCGTACATCGTGCCGCTCTTTCCGTGCAGGTAGAGCATGCAGCCGGCGCTGGCGGAGCTCGTCCAGAAGGTGACCTTGCCGTCTTCCACGGCCACCGCGGGCGACTTTTTCACCGCCACGATGTCGTTGCCCTGATGGGACGATCGTCCGCGCGGATCGCCGAAGTCGTTCGTGTAGGTGACGGGCCCGACGACCGGGAAGATGAGTCGGGGCACGGCCCTACTGCCGCCGGATGCGAGCGGGGCCAGCGACAACGCGGCGACCGCCAAAACGAGTGTTTTAAGAACTCGAATCAAGAAGAAGCACTCCACCGCGTGACCGCGCTCGGAGGCGCGCTGCGTTGTCCTCGGTCGCATCCGTAGCCTCCGGCTACGAACGCGACACTGCGTCCTAGCATCGCATCCACCGATCGCACCCAATCGGCGGGTGTTCATCTTGTTCCGAGTTCTGAAAGCTCGAAGCAAGCGCCGAACCCTATCAAGAGGAGTGGCTCTAAAAGGTAATTCCGCACCGTCAGCGAATCTGCCTAACGGTTGACTAGCTACGATCAGCTCATGAGCGGCGAACTGAGGAAGATCGGCATCGATGAAGTGCTCGCGGCGCGCGAGGCGATCGGCGACCGCCTGCACCACACGCCGACTTTCAGCTCGGCCCAGCTGAGCGAGCTAACAGGCGCGAATGTCCTGCTCAAGGCCGAGCTCTTCCAGCGCACGGGCGCCTTCAAGGTCCGGGGCGTCCTCTCCAAGCTGGCCACGCTCACTCCAGAGGAAAAGGCCCGTGGCGTGATCGGCGTCTCGGCCGGGAACCACGCCCAGGCGGTTGCCTACGGCGCCTCGCTGGAGGGCATCAAGAGCAAGGTCGTGATGTGGAAGACGGCCAGCCCGCAGAAGATCACGGCCACGCGCGCCTACGGCGCCGAGGTCGACCTGCAGGCCGAAGATCCGAACGAAGCCTTCGATTTGGCCGACGAATTGGCCGAGCAATCCGGAATGGTCATGGTGCACCCCTTCGACGACCCCTTCATCATCGCCGGCCAGGGCACGCTGGGGCTGGAGATGCTCGAAGACAACCCCGAGGTGGGCGCGATCCTCGTGCCGGTCGGCGGTGGCGGACTGGTCGCCGGCATCGCTGTTGCCGTCAAGGCGCTCAGGCCTGACGTCAAGGTAATCGGCGTAGAGCCCGAGCAGTCGGCGGCTCTATACGCAGGCCTGGCCGGTGGCCAGTGGGTTCGCGTCGAGCCTGACTCGATCGCCGACGGCCTCGCGGCACCCTTCGCCGGCCATCACTGCATGGCCATCGCCAAGGACAAGGTCGACGAGGTCGTACTCGTCAGCGAGCAGCAGATTCGCGAGGGCATGCGCTTCCTCTACCAGCGCTCCAAGCTGGCCTGTGAGGCGGCCGGCGCCGTCTCGACTGCGGCGCTCCTCACCGGCGCCTACAAGCCCGAGCCGGGCTCGACCGTGATCGCTGTTGTCTCCGGTGGCAACGTGGCGCCCCGTACCGCCTCTGGTATCCTCGATCCAGATGAAGGCTGATATACACCCCGAATACGTGCGCACGATTGTTCGCTGCGCCTGCGGTAACGAGTTCGAGACGCGCTCGGTTAAGCCCGAGCTCCACGTCGAGATCTGCTCGGCTTGCCATCCTTTCTACACGGGCAAGCAGAAGCTCGTAGATACCGGCGGTCGTGTCGAGCGCTTCCAGCGCCGGCTCGAGAAGGCCGAAAAGGCAGCTCGCGCCAAGAAGGCGTGAGTCTCCGGGGCCGAAGATGCTCTTTCGGTCGCGCAAGCTAGGCGTCCGCGTTGCGGAAGTAACAGCGAAGAGAAAGCGGCTACGCCGCTTCCTCCATCTTCCTCTGCTCGCTAAGCAGTCGGTGCCGATGTACGGCGGGCAGGCCGTGATCGAGGGCGTGATGATGCGCAGTCCCTCCTACTGGTCGGTGGCGGTGCGCAGGCCGAACGGCGAGCTGGCCGAGGTCTGGCATCCGATCGACTCCTTGATGAAAAAGCACTGGATCTTCCGGCTGCCGGTAATCAGGGGCATCATGGCGCTGGGCGAGTCGCTGGCCATCGGCTTTCGTGCGCTCGCCATCTCGACCGAGTACGCGGGCGAGGGCGAGACCGAGGAAGAGAGCGTCGAGATCGGCCGCTGGGCAATCGCTCTGATGTTCCTGTTCGCGATCGTCTTCGCGCTGGCGTTGTTCAAGGTCGGGCCGGCGGCCGTCACGCGCCTGGCGCTGCCCCATGCCTCGAACGGCGTGTTCGTGCTGGCCGAGGGATTTCTCAGGGTGGCTGTGCTGATCGGCTACATGGCGCTGGTCTCGCTGATGCCCGATATTCGCCGCCTCTGGGCCTATCACGGGGCCGAGCACAAGGTCATCAACGCCTTCGAGGCGAACGAGGAGCTGACGCCCGAGAAGGTCGAGCCCTACAGCGTCATCCATCCCCGCTGCGGCACCGCCTTCATGCTCTGGGTGATGGTCATAGCCATCTTCGTCTACTGGCTTCTCGGCGTGGCCGTCGGTCACCTCAGCCTGCCTTGGTTGATAGTCAGCCGGATCGTGATGCTCTTCCCGATCGCCGGCCTGGCCTACGAGCTGATCCGCTTTGCCGGCAAGCACCGCTCGAACCGGATCTTGAAGGTGCTGCTGGCGCCGGGCCTTTGGCTGCAGCGGCTAACCACTCGCGAGCCCGAGCGAGATCAGCTCGAGGTTTCGATCGCCGCCTTCACGCGCGTCTACGAGCTCGAGGCTGCCCGCGCCGCCGAGCCTAAGACCGCCGCGACGGCGCGTGTGGTCGACGTCGTCGCCTAGATCTTCGGCTCCGGCGCGGTTAGGACTCGCCGGGCGGGGAAAGCTCCTAGCGACAGGCGTTGTCGTCGAGCTGGGAGGGAGAGCGATATGGCCAAGAGAACTGCAGCCGCCAGCTGGAAAGGCGGGTTGTTCGACGGCACGGGGATGATCGAGTCGAGCGGCAGTGGAGCGCTCGCCGAGCTGCCGGTCACCTGGCTCTCCAGGGCCGAGGCCTCGGACGGCAAGACGAGCCCCGAGGAGCTGATTGCCGCCGCGCACGCCTCCTGTTTCGCGATGGCCTTCTCGCTGCTTCTCGCCGAGGGCGGCACGCCGCCGGAGCAGCTCGACGTGCAGGCGACGGTCACTTTCGTTCCAGGCACCGGCATCACCAAGTCGGAGCTCGAGCTGGGCGGTCGCGTGCCCGGTCTCAGCGAGGATGCTTTCCGCGCCAAGGCCGAGCAGGCAAAGACCAACTGCCCGGTCTCCCAGGCGCTCAAGGGCCTAGAAATCACGCTCTCGGTGAAGTCGTTCGAGCCGGCGGCCGGCTAGCTGTCGCTGTCCTCTGGCGCCCGCTTATCCCTTCGCCGGTCCAAACTGCTCGACCAGCTTGGTCAGCTCGAGCGGGAAGAAGAACTTCGAGCCCGGGCCTTCGGCCAGCTTCTTGATTGCGTCTAGGTACTGCAGGCCCATCGTGTTCGTGTCGACCTTCTTGGCCTCGGCCGAAATAGTCGTCAGCGCCTTGGCAAGACCCTCGGCGTTAAGGATCGCGGCCTGGCGCATGCCCTCGGCGCGCAGGATGGCGGCCTGCTTCTCGCCCTCGGCGACGGTGATGTTCGCCTGCTTGGTCCCGTCAGCCTCGAGTACTACGGCTCGGCGCACGCGTTCCGCCGACATCTGCCGGTTCATCGCCTCCTGGATCTCGGGCGGGACTGTCAGCTCGCGGATCTCGACGTTGGTGACCTTGACGCCCCAGCGCTCGGTCTCGTGGTCGAGCCGGGTGCGGATCAGCTCGTTGATCTTGTCGCGCTGTGAGAGGACGTCATCGAGGATGATGTCGCCGACGACCGCACGCAGCGTCGTCGTGGCCAGTCCGACCACTGCCAGCCGGTAGTCCTCGACCTCGAGCACGGCCTTCTCCGCCGAGTTGATGTCGATGCGCATGTAGACGAGGAAGTCGATGTCGATCGCGACGTTGTCCTTGGTGATGTTCGTCTGCTTCGGGATGTCGAGCACCTCGGTGCGCGTGTCGACCTTCCTGATCTGATGCAGGATCGGGATCTTGAAGACGACGCCCGGCCCCTTCATGCCCTCGAAGCGTCCGAGGCGGAAGCGCGCGACACGCTCGTAATCGCGCACGAAGTTGATGATCGGCATCTTTCTCTCCTAGCTCTTCTTGAGGTTTTTAGTACTGGGTTTCTTATTGCTCAGCGGTTCCACGATCATCCGAAGTCCGTCGACCGCGACTACCTTTAAACGCTCGCCCGGCTCGGCCGTGCCGCCACCCTTCAGCTCGGCCTGCCAGGACTCGCCGCCCACGAGCACCTCTCCCTTTGGCTCCAGGCGCGAGCTGGCCTCGGCGACCGCACCGACCAGCGCCGCCGTCTCCAGCGGGCTCACGTAGCGCTTACCGTGGTGCGACATGTGTACCTCGCGCGCCATCAGCAGCACGAGCAGCCCGACGATCAGGCCGAGTGAGATGAGTACCCAGTAGCTCACACTGGGGTTATATCCCGGCAGCCCCGGACTGCCGAAGTAGCCGAGCAGGAAAATGCCGCCGAGGATCATCGAAGCCGTGCCGGAAGCGCCGAAGAAAACGTGGCCGGGCGCGTGTAGCTCGAAGCCGAGCAGCACGATTCCGAACAGGATCAGCGCCAGCCCGGCCCAGGAGAAGGGCAGCACGCTCAGCCCGGCAAAGGCCGCGAGCAGGAAGATGACGCCGAGCGATCCGGGGATCCAGGAGTTTCCTCCCGTCCAGAGCTCGACGACCAGGCCCAGCCCACCCAGGCTGAGCAGCAGGAAGACGAGGTTGGGATCGGAGAGGAAGCTGAGCAGTCGCTCCCAAAGATTCGGGTTTACCTGCTTGATCGGTACGCCGGCCGTGTGCACGACTTTCGGCCCAGCGCTCGAGGCGAGCGTCTGCCCGTCGAGCTTGCTGATGAGTGCGCTCAGGCTGGAGACCTCCGCGTTCGCGATCCCGAGTCGGACGGCCTCCTCGGCCGAGTAGGCGCGTGCCTTGAAGATCGTCTCCCGAAGCGCCGCGACCGGGCGATGGCGCTTCTCGGCGATCGACGACATCAGAGCGGCGTCGAACTGGTTCGTCTTCTTTGCCTCGGTCGAGGACAGATTCCCGCCCTGCGAGTTGACAGCCGCCGCAGCACCGATATTGGTCACCGGCGCCATCGCGAGATAGGACGCAGCGGCGCTGATGAAAGTCCCTGCCGAGGCGGCGCCGGCGCCGGACGGGCCGATCCAGACAACCACCGGGACCGGCGAGGCGAAGATGTCGTGAACCATCGACTGCATCGAGGTGATCAGGCCGCCCAGCGTGTTGAACTGGATGATCACGACTTGGGCGTGCTCGCTCGCGGCGTGATGGAGCGCTCCCCTCAGGTAGATCTTGCCCAGCTCGTTGATGTCCGCGTTGTAGTGGACGACGACCACGGGACCGTTGACGGTGGCGGCGGCCGCACTGTGTGACGGACCGAGCGCGAGCCCGGCCAAACTGGCGATCAAGCAGACGGCGACGAGCAGGCGGCGAAACATCACAAGCCGATCCTAGTAGCTGCGGGCCCGGAAACGAAGAAGTTCGGTTACCAATCGACGAACATCTTGAGCTAAGCCCGCTAGCATCGGAGTATGGCCGGAATCGAACATCTCGTCGAAGAGCTGGAGCACTCCTACAACGAGGCGCAGGAACGGATGTCCGATCCAACCGTCTACAACGACCACAAAAAGGCGGCCGAGGCAGGCAGGCGGCTGAAGGAACTGGAAGGCCCCTACAAGCTGGCGCAGGAGTGGCGCCAGGCGCAGGCCGATCTGGCCGACGCCCGCTCGGACTCTGAGCTGGCCTCGATGGCCGCGGAATCCGAGCAGGAGCTGGAGCGGCTCGAGCAGGAGCTTCGCTTGGCCCTGGTCGAGCGCGATCCGGCCGACTCCAGAGGCGTGATCATCGAGATTCGCCAGGGAGTCGGCGGCGACGAGGCGGCGCTTTGGGCCGGCGACGTAATGCGCATGCTCACGCGCTATGCCGAGCAGCGCGGTTTTCGCTGGGAGGAGCTTTCCTCGAGCCTCAACGAGGCCGGCGGCGTCAAGGACGTGCGCTTTGCCATCAAGGGCGACGGCGCCTACTCGATCTTCAAGTGGGAGGGCGGCACGCACCGCGTGCAGCGTGTGCCCGCGACCGAGTCGCAGGGCCGCACCCACACCTCCACCGCGACCGTCGCGGTGATGCCTGAGGCCGACGAGGTCGAGGTGGAGCTGGACGATCAGGACCTGAAGATCGACGTCTATCACTCGGGCGGTCCCGGTGGTCAATCGGTCAACACGACCGACTCTGCGGTGCGCATCACCCACCTTCCCAGCGGCCTGGTCGTCGCCATGCAGGACGAGCGCTCGCAGCTTCAGAACAAGGCGAAGGCGATGCGCATCCTGCGCGCCCTGCTCTACGAGCAAGAGCGCCTACGCCAGCAGGCCGAGCAAGCGGCGGCCAGGAGATCACAGATCGGCTCGGGCGAGCGGGCGGAGAAGATCCGCACTTACAACTACTCGGAGAGCCGTGTCACCGACCACCGCCTCAAGCTGACGCTGCACCGGCTCGAGCAGATCCTGGACGGCGATCTGAGCGAGCTCACCGACGCGCTCTCGGCCGAGGAGCAGCGCCGAGCGCTCGAGGCCGCCTCGGCGTGAGCGAAGTCGAAGGTTCCGTCACGCTGCGCCGGGCGCTCGCCGGCGCCGAGGAATACCTGGACCGGCGCGGCATCGAGCGGGCCCGCTTCGAGGCCGAGCTGATCTTCTCGCAGGCGCTCGGGCTGAGCAGGATCCAGCTCTACATGGATCTCGATCGCCCGCTCACCCCCGGGGAGCGCGAACGCGCGCTAGCGCTGGTCACGCGCCGCGGCAAGCGCGAGCCGCTGGCCTACGTGCTCGGCGAGTGGGGCTTCAGGCGTCTCACGCTCAAGACCGACGCCCGGGCGCTGGTGCCCCGGCCCGAGACGGAGATACTGGTCGAGCGGGCGCTGGCGCTGATCGAAGATCTGGAAGAGCCCCGCGTTCTCGATGCCGGAACCGGTTCGGGCGCAATTGCCCTGGCGATCGCCGACGAGCACCCCGGCGCCTGCGTCGTGGCTCTCGATGTCTCGGCCGAGGCACTCGAGTTGGCGCGCGAGAACGTCGAGGCTTGCGGGCTCGCGGTCGAGCTTCGTCTCGGTGACATCAGCCGCCCGATCGAGGGCCCGTTCGATTTGGTCGTCTCCAATCCGCCCTACGTCCTGCCCGAAGAGATCGAGGCGCTGGAGCCGGAGGTGCGGGACTGGGAGCCAAGAGAGGCGCTGGTTGGAGTCGGCGTGCCCGAAGCGCTGGCAGGTCGCGCCCGCGAGTTGCTCGTGTCGGGCGGCTGGCTGGCAGTCGAGCTGGGGGAGGGCCAGCAGGCGGCCTACTCGGCTCTTCTCCGCGATCTCGGCTTCGAGGGAGTTACGATCACTGCTGACCTGACCGGAAGAGAAAGAGTAGTGGAGGCGAGATGGCCGTAGAAGGATTTCCAACCGATCGCTATTCGGGGCGCGGGCTGATTGTCGGACGCTCGGCCGACGGAGAGAACTGGCTGCAAATCTACTGGCTGAGTGGCCGCAGCGACAACTCGCGCAACCGTGTGCTGATCGAAGAGGAGGGGCAGATTCGCACCATCACCGCCGACCGCTCCAAGGAGGTGGACGGCGCCAACACGCTCTACACGGCGCTCTGCTCCGTGGAAGGCGCCCATATAGTCGGTAACGGCGACCAGGTCACGACCGTGACCGAGGCGCTCACTACCGGCGGCTCCTTTGAGCAGGCACTGAGGACACGCTCGGTCGAGGATGATCCGCCGATCTGGACTCCGCGCATCACCGCCATGCTGAGCGGCGACGAAGTCTGCTTCTCCAAGATTGCCAGGAACGGTCACGCCTTCTTCGAGGCGGCGCCGCTCGAGCCCGGTAACGGTTTGTGCATGCACACCTACACCGGCGACGGCGATCCGATCCGGCGCTTCCACGGAGATCCGCACCGGGTGCGCTTCGAGGGCAGCCCCGAGGAGCTGGCGAAGTCGAGCTGGCAGAAGCTAGACGAGATCCTCAGGGTGGCGCTGGTGGTCAAGGAGATTCACGCCGACGGCTCCTTCCGGCATGTGATCGTCAACCGGCTGCACGTGCCGGATCGCTAGCGCCGGGCGAGTAATGGCTGCCGGCTCGGATGCGCTCACGGTGCTCGAGGCGGGCGGCCTCGTCGTTCTTCCCACCGATACCGTCTACGGGCTTTGCGCCGCGCCGAAAAGTGCGGCGGCGGTGGCCCGCATCAACGAGCTGAAGGGCAGGGCGGAGCAGCCGATCGCGCTGGTCGCCGCCTCGACCGGGGCGCTGCTGGAATGCATTCCGGAGTTAGCCAGCCGCTGGCGGAAGCTGCTCGAGGAGCTTCTCCCCGGTCCTTACACGCTCGTGCTTCCCAATCCAGAGCGGCGCCTGCCCTGGCTCTCGCCCGGGCGGGAGGAGACGATCGGGGTCCGCATCCCGGAGCTGCCGATCGCGGTGCGCGAGCTACTCGAGCAGTTCGGTGCCGTGGCGGCGACGAGTGCCAACCGCCATGGAGGGCCCGATCCACGCTCGCTGGAGCAGATTCCCGAACAGATCCGCGCCGCGGCGGGAGCGGAGCTCGACGCGGGAGAACTGCCGGGAGTCGCCTCGACGGTGATCGATCTCAGCGGCTCGGAGCCGCTGGTGCTGCGTGAAGGCGCCGGCGATCCTGAGCGGGTGGTTGCGTTAATCGGATCGCCAGATTCTTCCGAGTAGCGCTAGCGCGGAAAGCGCCGCTCTCCGCTCAGACGGAGTTCGCCGCCGCTCCAGATGTAGGTCTCGACCGTGACCCGGTCTTGCTCGAAACCGTAGAGCTGGAGCCCGTGCGCCTCGCCTTGACGGCGCGGTCTGGGGCGACCGAAGCCGGGCGCCGTCGCAACGATCAGCGGTCGCTTGCCGGCGCCGACGTCGAAGTCCTGCTGCGCGACGACCGAGCCCTGATGGATGTGCCCCGAGGCGATCAAGTCAACGCCGCTTGCGGCCAGTTGCTCGACTACGTGGCGCCGGCCCGAGAGCGGGCGCTTGCGCGCTCGCCAGGGCGCGCAGGTGATGTGGTGGTGCAAGAAGACGAGCCGGAAGACGTCCGGCGGCGCCTCCTCGAGCAGGCGAACCGCTCGCTCGAGCGCGCCGCGCTGCAGTTTCCCGGACTGCTGGCGCCAGGGGCAGGCGGAGTTGAGCCCGAGCGCGATCAGCCGCTCAGAGCGGTAGATGGGCTCTGTCGTCTGCCATTGCCGCTCGAACTCGCGCCGCGGATGGCTGAAGCGGCCGGGGAGGGAGCAGGGGAGATCGTGATTGCCCGGCACCGCTATGACCTGCGGCCCGAGCGAGCGCAGCAGCTCCGTGGCCGCCTCGATTTGCGCGCGGCGGCCGCGGTTGGCCAGATCGCCGCTGACCACGATCAGCTCGGGGCCGGCTCGCTCGATCAGCTCTTCGAGGCCCGGGCCGCCGACCTCGTCGCCTCGCGAGCCGAGGTGCAGGTCGGACAGATGAAGAACACGCACGGGCACCTCCGCGGCACCCTATACACTCCCGCCTATGGCCGACGAGTCAGCCGAAGTCTTCGACGATGTGTATCTGGGTCTCCGTGCCGGCGGCGCGGCGCGCAAGCTGCGCCGGGGCGAGGAACTGACACCCGAGGAAGAGGAAGCGCTCAGTCGCTGGCAGCGTCTATCAACGGCGCGCAAGGTGCTCGCGATCGGCTCGTTCTCGCTCGGAACATTCGGGCTTGGCTTCGCCGCCGGCGGCGTGATCTTTCACCGGCGCAAGAAGTAGCGGCGCGTCCAACTCGGCGGCTAGAGCTTCTCGCAGAGGAGCTGCGATCCCATCGATTGATCGATCGGTATCGCTCCTCGCTCCAAGATGATCGCCACCCTGTTTCCCTCCGCGCTCGCAACGGCGAGCGTGCGGAAGTCGAGAATCAAGCCCTCGTGACCCCAACCGGTCCCACATTCGTAGGGGTACGAGAACACTCCGGCTCCGTCCCGGGCGCCGACCCCGATCATCGACGACATCGGGTCGATGGTCTGCTTCAACTCCGCTTGGGCAGAAGCGGGAAGAAGCCGACCGCCTAGCAGCGCCGAGTAGAAGCGCGCGAGATCCTCTGCATCGGAGACAATCCCACCGGCCGACCACACAACGTTGGGGTTGTAGCCGCTGGCATCAGGGATGTCCGTCAGTTGCGACGCGGTTGGTAACTCCGTCCGCCGGAGTCCGAGCGGGCGAATAATGCGGTGCTCGAGTTCGTACCTGTATGGGTGCCCGCTCACGCGCTCGACGATCAATCCGAGCGCGATGTAGTTCGTGTTCGAGTAACTCCAGCTCTTACCCGGCGCGAACAGCCGGGGCTTCCTCACGGCGAAGCGCAGGACGTCTATTGGACGTAGGCTCGGGTTGGAGGCCGCCGCAATCAGCCAGTCTGTGTAATCGGTGACGTTGGCGAGCCCGGACTGGTGCCGAAGTAGGTCCCAGATCGTGATCTTGTCGCCTCCCTTCACTACCCCGGGCAGGTAGCTCTCGAGTGTGTCGTTCAGGCGGAGCTTTCCTTTCGCGGCGAGCTGAAGCACGATCGTGGCTGTGAAGGTTTTAGTCACGCTACCGACAGCAAAAAGCTGATCAGGCTTTGGAACCGGGAGCCCCTCGATAGCCGCGGTAGATTCGTAGCGCCTGCTTCCGTCGGCCACGAAGACGATCGCACTGCTGGCGCCCTTCTCGTCGATTAACTCGCGCGCAATCCGTGCAGTGAGCGGGCTGGAACGAAGCTGTTCGGAGCCGCCGAGCGTCAATACCAGGCTGAGCGCGATCGCGACTGCGAGGGCCGTACCTGCTAGCGCCACGGCGAGCTTCCGTCGCATGAGGCGGCAAAGGTAATCAAATCCCCGGATCGAACGCAGGTTCATGCGTCTGTCATCACATGAGCGGGTGCTGCTAGAGACGCGCCAGCACGGGATCGTGCTCGGCGGTAGCGTCGCCAAGGCGCTCGCCCTGGCCTGCGCGGGCGCGGCTCTGCTGGTACTTGGCTGGCCCTGGTCGGCAGGCGGCGTCGTTGTCATGGCACTGGCCGCATCGGTGGCCTTGCGCGCGGCCTGGCGCTGGGATCGCACCAAGATCGTGCTCACGAATGAACGGCTCAGTGTTCTTACCGGCGTGGTGCGCCGGCGCGCGGCGAGCGTGCGCCTCTCCAGCTTCGGCACGCTGGAGATCGAGCAGTCACTTCCCGGGCGCCTGCTCCGTTACGGCACGCTGATCGCCGGTGAGCTAGAGCTCGACTACGTGCCCGACCCGGCCGAACTGCAGGAGCTGATCACGGAGTTAGCCGAGTCGCGGCAAGCGGCCTAGCAGCCGAATTCACGGGCCCTAAGCCGAGAACTCCTTTTCGCCAAGGTCACGAACGGCCCTGCTCCGCTCGTACGCCGTAGCTCAGTTTCGGTACAAAATCAGCACGTTCGCGAGTCGCTTTGTTCGGTCCCGTTTCACGCCTCGTGGGTGGGTTTGTTTGAGCGCGAAGCGAAACGAAGCACTCCACCGCCTAGCCGCGCTCGGCGGCGCGATACGTCGTCCTCGGTCGCGCCCGTAGCCGCAGGCTACGAACGCGACGCTGCGTCCTAGCCTCGCACTCACCGATCGCA
>DATCCQ010000231.1:0-2039 GCA_036511185.1 Gaiellaceae bacterium | reverse complement strand
CGATCATTGCGACTGCGAGACCGAAGGCTGTGAGAAGAGCCTCCAGAGAGGCCTGGAGTTGGAACATCTCCTCGCGGATGATCGTCAGCCGATCGGTGTAGTCCGCCCGCTCCTGGTGCTCGATGCCGGGAGAGCCGTTGGCAAAGAGAATCAGGTCGGAGTCGAGCTCGAGGATGTTCGTATCGGACAGCTCGAAGTAAGAGATGTGAGCGAAGTGCCCGAGCGTCAACCCGAAGATGACAAGTAGTGCGGTGACGGCGCCGGCTATCGCGGCGCCGGTGGGATTGCTGGCGGCACCGCCGGTCGGGAACGCGTAGTCGGTCAGCTGCTTAAGCGAAAGGGCAACGAGCGGCGCGGACGCGTAGTTAGCCGTCATCAAGCCGACCGCGAGTGCAGTCTTGAGCTTGCTGTAGCGCCAAGCCAGCCCGAGCAGCGTGCGTGCGCCGAGGATTAGCTCTCGCACTGCTCTTCGTCCTCCTCGTCTTCGCCTTCCTCTTCGCCGCGGGCGAAGCGCTCGGCCTGGAGCCGAAAGAGCTTCGCGTAGCGACCATCCGCGGACAACAGCTCCTCATGCGTTCCCTTCTCGACGACGCGGCCGCCCTGAAGCACAGCGACGCCGTCGGCATGGCGCACGCTCGAGAAGCGATGCGAGATGAGGATCGTCGTAACACCGCGAGTCAACTCGACAAAGTGGTTGAAGAACTCGGCCTCGGCGCGCACGTCCAGCGCGGCCGTCGGCTCATCGAGAACGAGGATCGAGGCGCCACCTTCGAGCGCGAACAGCGCGCGGGCGATCGCGATTCGCTGCCACTGACCGCCGGAGAGGTCGGCCCCGCCTTCGTACTGGCGCGATAGCGGCGTGTCGAAGCCTTTCGGGAGCCGCTCGATCGCCTCCAGAATGCCGGCGTCGCGGGCGGCCTTCCGAATGGCCTCGCGGTCGCCAAGGTGGGGAACCGAGCCGAAGCCGATGTTGTCGGCCGCCGACAGCTCGTAGCAGTTGAAATCCTGGAAGATGATGCCGATCTCGCGATGCCAGTCTTCGATCGGGAAGTGGCGAATGTCTACTCCATCGGTTTGGATGCAGCCGGAGCCGGGCTCGTAGAGGCGGCCGAGTAGCTTGACCAGCGTCGTCTTGCCGGCGCCGTTCAGGCCGACAATGGCGGTGGACTTTCCGGCCGGGATCGAGAGCTGGAAATCGTTCAGAACCTCGCGCTCACTACCCGGGTAGCTGAAGGAGACGTGGTCGAAGTTGAGCTCTTGCTTGGGGAAGCCCTTCGGATCGCGCACCGGCTCGAGCTGCACGGTGCTTCCCTCGTACTTCTCTACGCCGCGCTCGAAGCCGCGCATTCCGGCATAGGACATCATCCCGAACTGGGTCTGGGTGTCGGACTCGGGATAGTGACTGCCGAGGTTGACGGCAGCGATCGCCGCCTGGAAGGTGAGGGCGAGGTCTCTGAGATTGACAGCCCCGCCTGCGGCACTGTTTCCAACGGCGGCGAGCGCGGCGGCCGAGACGATGAGCGCGAACGCGGTGATCAGGAGGAATGGCTTGAGGTAGATGCGCCGCCGCTCCTTCCAGACCGGCTCTATGAATTCGAGATAGGACTCGCGGTAGCGCTCGCGCACCCAGGGGGCCAGACCAAAGACGCGCAGCTCCTTTGCCGCCGGCGGATCGAGGCCGAGGCGGCGGAAGTAGTAGTTGCGGCGGCGGATGCTGACGTTGGCGCGGAAGACAGCCGAGTACTTGCGCAGACCGCCGCGCTGTCCGTAGCGGAAGAGCATCGTGGCCGCGAAGAGCGCAGCCGCAGCGAGCCAGGAGAAGACAATGCCGACGATGACGACAAGGCTGACGAGTTGGAGATAGCGAGCGATCAGCGCCACCAGCCCCGCGCAGGCGCGACCCGGAGTGCGGAAGCCGAACTCGAGCTGATCGGCCGAGTCGCTCAGGTCGCCGAGCAGCTCCTGGTCCTCCAGCGGGCCGATCCCTGGAGTCCGTAGCGAGTCGCTGATCAGGCGATCAGCGGCCTGACCGTCGATTC
>DATCCQ010000230.1:0-3144 GCA_036511185.1 Gaiellaceae bacterium | reverse complement strand
AGGCGACCGCGCTCCACTTCCGGGTGTGCTCGCGACCGATGTCATCGAGCTGGAGAGTGGTCAGCCGGTGCCCCTAGATGAGCTTGGCCGGCTGCTTGCCCGCCGGCTCGAGGAGCGCGCTGCGGCGCTTTCCGCCCGTATCCCGGCCTTACGTGCGGGTGTCTGCGACGAGCTGATTCAGCACTCGGCCCGTCGTGCGGGCGCTATCGGTGCGGCCACCTTCGTTCCGGCGGCCGACTTGCCGGCCCTCTTCCTCGAGCAGGCGCGCCTGATACTGAGGCTCGGTTACGCCCATGATCGCCGCTTCGAGCCGATCCGGGGAGCCGAGATCGCCGCCGTGCTGGCGGCCGGGCTGGGCTTGCGACGGCTGGCCCGCCGGGTTCGAAACGAGACGCTTATCCCGGCCTGGGCGCTGCAGAGCACGATCGCCTATGCCGGCACGCGAGCGCTTGGCGATGCGGCACTTCGCTTCTTCTCGGCGCTGGGCGAGGACTAGAGCCTCTCAAGCGGCGGGAACAAGCCTCGAGCGCCTCGCTCGGATCGAGCTCAAACGACCGCGTAGCCTCGACCAGGCCCAGCGCTCGACGTTCGGGTAACAGGAAGCGGGCGCTTCGCGCGTCGCCTGTATATACTCGAACCAGGCGTCCGCCTCCTCGATCTCGAGCAGCTCACGGACGTCGTCTCTCACTCGACTCACCATCAACGACGCCGCCTTTGACCCGCGGTAGGGTCTTGCAAGGAGCCGAGCGAACTCACGGATTCTGCGCTAGCAGCCACTGCGCGATCGATCCTAGGTTCGCTTTCGGACGACGCATTGGCGCGGCAAGTCGTTCTTCGAGGCGCCCCCCGGGGTAGTAGCGCCCAACCCTGGTAGCCTTAGTGGCGAGATGACGTTTTTCATTCCTCCGTGCTGCGCGACCCGCGCGCCCACCTCCTGGGTGCCGCTCGCGCGCACTAATTCGAGAGAGAAGGTTTCCCTTGCCTCGCTGGTTCAGACGCAACAAGGAGCAAGCTCCAGAGAAGAAGGAGGATTCCGCCCGCCCGGCGGAAGCTCCTCCCAAACCAGTTGAAAGTACGCCACCCGCGCAAGCGGGAGCGCAGCGCCCGCGTCGCCGCGGAAGTCGTGGCGGCCGCGGCCGTAAGCGGCCGTCGTCCGAGGCGCGCCCAGATCAGAAGCAGCAGGCGAAAAAGCCTGAGCCGGCGACCAAGTCACAGGCGGCCGAGCGGCGAGCGTCGCAACGCCACGACCGTAGTGGCCGTCGCCGCACTGCGCCGCGGCGGGTGCCCCTACCGGCCGCCAAGCGCGAGCTGCTCGTATCGGTAGACGCCGGTGAGCGTCGCGTCGCGGTGCTTGAGGACGAGAAGGTCGCCGAGGTCTATCTCGAGCGCCCCGAACGCTATTCGATCGCCGGCAACGTCTACAAGGGCATAGTCGACAACGTTCTACCCGGCATGGAAGCCGCCTTCGTAGAGGTCGGACTGGAGAAGAACGGCTTTCTCTATGTCGACGAGATCGTCATTCCCGAGCTCGAGGGCCGCGGCCAGGGCCGCAAGATTCAGGATCTCGTCCAGCGCGGCCAGGAGATCCTCGTCCAGGCGGTCAAGGATCCGATGAAAACGAAGGGCGCCCGCCTGACGACGGACATCTCGTTGCCCGGACGCTTTGTCGTGTTCGTTCCCAACGGCGAGGGGCTGGGCGTCTCCAGGCGCCTGCCCGACGAGGAGCGCACCCGCCTGCGCGAGATCGTCAAGGCGCTGGAGCGCAAGAAGGGTGGCGTGATCGTCCGCACCGCCGCCGAAGGCGCCTCGGCCGAGGATATCGAGCGCGACCTGGTCTTTCTCGAGCGGCTCTGGAAGTCGATTCAAGACCGGGCCAAGCGCGTTAAGGCGCCGGCGCTCGTCTACCAGGAAGCCGAGCTGCCGCTGCGCGTCATTCGCGACCTGTTCACCGGCGACTTCGAGCGGGCCTACGTTGATCACGAGCGCACCTACAAACGCGTCGTCGGCTACCTGAAGAAGACCTCGCCGCACATGGTCGAGCGGGTTGTCCGCTACAAGGAGCGCACACCGCTCTTCGAGGCCTACGGAGTGGACGCCGAGATCCGCTCGACGCTCTCCAGGCGAGTCGATCTTCCCTCGGGCGGCTACCTCGTCTTCGACTACGCCGAGGCTTTTACCGTCATCGACGTCAACACTGGCCGCTTCGTCGGCTCGCGCTCGCGCACCTCTTCCGCGCGCCTCGAGGACACGATCACAAAGAACAATCTCGAAGCGGTCAAGGAGGTCGTACGCCAACTTCGCCTGCGCGATATTGGCGGCATCATCGTCATCGACTTCATCGACATGGCCAATCCGAAGAATCGGGCGGCAGTCGAGGAAGCTCTGCGAAGCGAGTTGGAGCGCGACCGCACGAAGACCTACGTGGTCGAGATCTCGCCGCTCGGACTGGTAGAGATGACGCGCCAGAACGTCACCGACGGGCCGCGCGAGATCCTGACCAAGCCTTGCCCGGTCTGCGCCGGTGACGGGATCGTTTACTCGGAGGCTTCGACCGCCATCGATCTCGAGCGGCGCCTTGGCCAGCTTGCGATTGGCTCGCGCAGTAAGGCCTTCCGCATCGAGGTGAACGCGAAGGTGGCGAGCCAGTTGATCGGCCCTGCTGCCGCCCGCCTGGTGGAGATCGAAGAGCGCTATAAGCGCCGTTTCTTCCTCGAGCTGGTTGAGAGCGAGCCGCTTGACCATCTCGTCGTGCTCGCCGAGGGTCAGGTAGAGGATATGAAGCCGAAGACGCCCGTCGAGGAGGGCGCCGAGCTGGAGCTGACGTTGGTAGAGGTCGGGCTCTACGACAGTCATGCGGCCGTTGGCAAGGTCGGCGACTACGAGGTGAACGTGCCCAAGTCGGCGACACTCGTTGGCAAGAAAGTCAAAGCCCGCATCGAGCGCGCGCTCGCCGCCGGCGCCTACGCCAGTCTGGCTGGATCCGATCGGGACGAAGACAAGCCTTTGACGGCTGAGAGCATGGCCGAGCGCCCGACTAGGGCGCCGGCGAAAAAGGCATCCGCCAAGGCAGCGGTCGAGCCCGCAACGGCAGCGGTCGAACCGGCGCCCGCCACCGAGCCGGCCGTCGCTGAAGAAGTCGAAGCA
>DATCCQ010000229.1:0-2315 GCA_036511185.1 Gaiellaceae bacterium | reverse complement strand
CCTGAGCGGACAGCCGGCGGTCGTCAGCGCCAGCACAATCCGAACGCTCCCACCCTCGACTTCAATCTTGCGCACCATACCGAGCATCGTCACGGGCTTGCCCAACTCCGGGTCGATGACGCTGCGGAGCGCCAGCTCGATCTGCGCGCGTGAAACGGACATTGGCTACAGCCTAGCCGCGAGCGATCGTTCGACCTCAGCATGCGGCGCGTGCCCTGCACTTCTCCACTCGCCTGCCACCGAGCCACCCGCCCGCGGGGTGATTTCACGGTAGCGCCAACTCTGCGCCGGAATGAAACGAAACCGGGCCGATTCAGCACCAGCCCGCGCTCGACTCAACCTCAGCCTCATAGTGCACTATGAAGCCATGCCGAATCGCATTCTCATCCTTGGAGCCGGTACCGGCGGCACGCTGATAGCCAACAAGCTACGGCGTCGCTACGACGCCGAGACGGAGATCACCGTCGTAGACAAGGACGACCGCCACGTCTACCAGCCCGATCTTCTCTTCGTCCCTTTCGGCCTGGTTGCGCCCAACTCGATCTGCCGGCCGCGCTCCAAGCAGCTCCGGCACGGAAACGAGTTTCGCCTCGGCGAGGTCAAGCGAGTCGAGACCGAGAAGAACACTGTCCACCTAAAAGGCGGCGACACACTCCCCTACGACATTCTCATCGTCGCCAGCGGCGCCGAGCTCCTGCCCGAGGAAACCGAGGGACTGACCGGGCCGGGCTGGGGCGAGACCGCGCACACCTATTACACGGTCGAGGGCGCCGCTTCGCTGCGCAAGGCCATGGAGAGCTTCGAAGGCGGCCGCCTGGTCGTGAACATCGTCGACATGCCGATCAAATGCCCGATCGCGCCGCTCGAGTTCTGCTTCTTGTCCGACTGGTGGCTTCGGAAACGCGGCCTACGCAAGAAGACCGAGATCGTGCTGGCGACGCCGCTGGACGGCGCCTTCACCAAGCCGGTCGCCGCCAAGATGCTCGGAGAGCTGCTGGAGAAGAAGAACATCCTCGTCGAGACGGAGTACGCCGCCGGGCGCGTGGACGGAGCTGCGCGCAAGCTCTATAGCTGGGACGAGCGCGAGATTCCATACGACCTGCTGGTCTCGATCCCGCTGCACGGTGGCTCACCGCTGGTGGGGAGCTCGGATGGGCTTGGCGACGAGCTCGGCTTCGTCGTGGTCGATCCGAACACGCTTCAGACTAAGGCCGCCGCGAACGTGTTTGCGATTGGCGACGCGACCAACGTCCCGACCTCGAAGGCGGGAGCGGTGGCGCATTTCGAGGCGGAGACTCTGGTCGAGAACGTCGATCGCTTTCTGGCCGGGAAAGAGCTCGAAAAGAGCTTCGACGGACACGCCAACTGCTTTATCGAGACAGGCTTCAACAAGGCGCTGCTCCTCGACTTCAACTACGACGTCGAGCCGCTCCCGGGGAAATTCCCCTTCCCCGTTATCGGGCCGATGGCGTTGCTCAAACAGTCGCGCCTCAACCATCTCGGCAAGCTCGCTTTCCGCTGGTTGTACTGGCATCTGCTCTTACCGGGCAGACCCATACCGATGATTTCCGCGCAGCTGAAGATGGCAGGCAAGGACACGAAACTTCTCCGCTCAGAAGGAGGAAACGAATGACGACTGTGACGCTTGCGGGCACGCCCGTCGAGGTCGACGCCGAGGGCTTCCTGGAGAAGCCCGAGCAGTGGACGAAGGAGATGGGCGAGGAGATCGCGCGCTCCGTCGGCATCGAGAAGCTGACAGATCGGCACTGGCAAGTAATCGACTTCATGCGCAAGACCTACCTCGACACCGGCTCGGCCCCGTCGATGCGCGCGCTCGGAAAGACCTCGGGCGTGGCAATAAGGGAGCTCTATGAGCTCTTCCCCAAGGGCCCGGCGAAGCTCGCCGCCAAGATCGGCGGTATTCCCAAGCCACGCGGTTGCGTCTAGAAAGGGGCGGAATTATGGCTGACAGCATCGAGAAGGTCTCGATCGTCATCTCGAAAGGTTCGCTGGACGGCATCTATCCCGGTTTGATTATGGGTAACGGCGCCCGCATGGACGGTATCGAGGCAAATCTCTTCTTCACCTTCTTCGGCCTCGATGCGATCCGCAAGGACCGGGTCGACAAGATCAAGGTGGCCACGGTCGGTAATCCCGGTATGCACATGCCGACCTGGATTGGCGCCATTCCCGGCATGTCGTGGCTGGCGACGAAGATGATGAGTCGTCAGATGGACAAGCTCGACATCCCGCCGGTACGCGAGTTCATCGAGATGATCGGCGACTCCGGCGGCAAGCTCTACGCCTGCCAGGCG
>DATCCQ010000228.1:0-2296 GCA_036511185.1 Gaiellaceae bacterium | reverse complement strand
TGGAATCAGGAAGGGGAGAGGATCTTCGAGGTAGGCCGCGGCGACGAGCGCCGGCAGGGCGAAGGCCAGGCTGACGACCTCCAAAACGCGCCCCAGCGCGTGCAGGCTGGCACGAACGCTGACGCCGATCGAGCGGCGCTTGACTGCGCGCTGAAACCGTTGCCTACCCGTCACAGTTCGCGCTCGAGCTCGCCGGCGTGCTCGGACTCGGTGAAGACGATTACGCGATCACCTCGCTGTAGACGATCGTGGCCGTGCGGGAAGATGGCGCGGTCGTTGCGGATGATCGCACCGATGAGCGCACCGCTAGTGGGTAGGTCGCTAAGCGGTTTTCCGATCAGCTCGTTGTCTTCGCGCACCGTGACGTCGAGAATCTCGAAGCGATTGCGCTCGAGTATCGAGATCTGCCGGGTGCGCGGGTCATGGGCGAAGCGAACGATCTCCTCAGAGGTGATCATGCGCGGGTTCAGGGCCACGTCGATTCCCGATTTCTCGAAGACCTCGATCGAGACGGCGTCATGGACGATGGCGATGGTGAAGGGCACACCGTGCAGCTTGGCCAGCGTCGCTGCGTAGTGGATCTTGGCGTCTTCGCGCATCGCGAAGACGGCCACCTCGGCGCGTCCGATCTGCTCGCGATCGAGGAAGTCGGGGTTCATGCCGGTTGCTTCCAGCACGCGGGCTTGGGGAAGCAGTTCCGCGATCTGGTGCGCGCGTCTGGCATCGGCCTCGATGATGCGCACGCGGCTGCCCTGCGAGAGCAGCACCCGCGCAATCGCCACGCCCGTGCGCCCGCCGCCGAAGACGACCACGTCGCCCGTTCGGTGTACACCGCTGGCGACGATCGCGCTCCAGAGGTTGATCGCCTTGGGCGATCCGATCACGACGGCACGGTCGCCGGGCTCGACTCTCTCGCTGCCGCGCGGAACAATGCGTTTCCCCTGACGGATGATGCTGACGACGCGCGAGTCATAGGGAACTGCGCTCTCGCGCAGGCGCTTGCCGATCACCGCGCCGGAGCTGATCTCGCGCGGCACCTCGAACTCGACCATCTGCACCTGGCCGTTAGCGAAAACATCGGTCTGGCGAGCCGCCGGAATACCGATGATGCGCGAGACGGCAAGGGCTGCCTCAAGCTCCGAAGAAACCACGAAGTCGACGTCGAGGAAATGGTCGCGCCAGACCTCCAGGTACTCCTCATTGGAGACGCGAGCAATCGTCTTGGCGTTCGGAGCAAGGCGGCGCGTGAGCAGGCAGGCGATCAGGTTGGCCTCGTCCTGCGAGGTGCAGGAGATGAAGAGATCGGCCTCGGCGATGCCTCCCTGCTTGAGCACGCGACGGCTGGTGCCGTCTCCCTCGACCACGGCCACGCCGTAGTTCTGCACCAGCTCGGCCAGACGCTCGTGGTCGCGATCGACCACGGTGAACTCGTGCTCGCCGCGCAAGGCCTCGATAATCGTCGTTCCCACCTGCCCGGCTCCGACCATGAAAATCTTCATCGCTCGAGAAACTTATAGCTAGCCGCAGTCGGATGCGGTGCCTGAGCGTGGGCGGTAGCTCGCGCGGGTCTCCTTCCCTTCACCGACGACCGGGCGGCGCACTAGAGTGCCCTCGTGCCGAGGCGAAGAGCGCAGCGACTCGAACGCGTGCTGGGCACGCCGGCTCTCTTTGCGACCGCCTACGGCAACGTCGGCTCCTCGATCTACTACACGCTCGGTCTGACGGTCGCCTACGTGCTCAAGCACGCGCCTTGTAGGGTGATGGTCGTCTCAGCTTCAGCCTCGCCGGCATGAGTTTCTACCGCCTCTCGATAACCTTCACCTCGCTGGCCTTGATCTGCCTCGGCGTTGCGATTGTAGTGCGGACTGCGCTTGCCGGCGGTGGCGTCTTCGGTTTTTTGATCGGGCCGCTTTTCGCCGCTGCCGGGGCCGGGCGCCTGTATCTCTCGCGACGTCAGTGATGGGTCGTTCGAGTCGCTGTTCTCTCCTAAGCCGAGCGCCAGCGCTCGCGGGCCCTGTGGTCGGCGGGCGCCTTCACGAGTTATTTAGCCCCCTCCCGCACGTCACCGTTAAGCTCGGCGCAGATGGCTAGAAAACGTCCACGCCTGAAGCGCGTTCTCGGCGGGCGAGATCTTTTCTCGATCGCCTACGGCGAGGTGGCCTCCTCGATCTACTTTGCGCTCGGCATCGTGGCCGCACGGGCGCTCGGCCTGACGCCGCTAGTGCTCCTGGTTGTCGGGGCGCTCTGCCTGCTCGTTGCGCTTTCCTACGCCGAGGCGATCACCTCCTCACGCGAG
>DATCCQ010000227.1:0-4660 GCA_036511185.1 Gaiellaceae bacterium | reverse complement strand
GCGCAGCTGCTCGTCGAGTCGAGCGGCGAGCTCGTCGGAGAGATCGCCCGTCTCGCGAATCTCCTTCAAGATCGTGCCCTCGCTGCGCAGCTGCTCGCGCAACTCTTCCTGGAAGCGTGGCACCTGGCTGGGCGGGACGTTGTCCAGGAAGCCGTGGATGCCGGCGTAGATCGCCGCAACCTGCTCCTCCGTCGGCCAGGGCTGATACTGAGGCTGGTTGAGCGTCGCGACCATGCGCTGGCCGCGGGCCAGCGTCTGTAACGTCGCTGGATCGAGCTCCGAGCCGAACTGGGCGAAGGCCTCGAGCTCGCGGAAGGAGGCCAGATCGAGGCGCAGGCGGCCGGCCACCTTTCTCATCGCCTTGGTCTGCGCGTTCGAGCCCACGCGCGAGACCGAGATGCCAACGTTGATAGCCGGGCGCACGCCCGAGTAGAAGAGGTCGGACTCCAGGAAGATCTGCCCGTCGGTGATCGAGATGACGTTGGTGGGGATGTAGGCGGAGACGTCGCCGGCCTGGGTCTCGATTATCGGCAGCGCAGTGAGCGAGCCGCCGCCGAGCTCGTCGGAAAGCTTGCAGGCGCGCTCGAGCAGCCGCGAGTGCAGGTAGAAGACGTCACCGGGGAAGGCCTCGCGACCGGGTGGGCGGCGTAGTAGCAGCGAGAGCTGGCGATAGGCGTCGGCGTGCTTGGAGAGGTCGTCGTAGATGCAGAGCGCGTGCCGGCCGGAGTAGAGGAAGTGCTCGCCGATTGCGCAACCGGCGAAGGGCGCCATCCACTTGATCGGGGCGGCCTCGTGCGCGGCGGCGTTGACGATGACCGTGTACTCCATGGCGCCGGCTTCCTTCAGGCGCCCGTAGACCTGAGCGACGGTGGAGGCCTTCTGCCCGATCGCCACGTAGATGCAGATCATGTCCTTACCGGCCTGATTCAGGATCGTGTCGACGGCGATGGCCGTCTTGCCGGTGCCGCGGTCGCCGATGATCAGCTCGCGCTGGCCGCGACCGATCGGGATCATCGAGTCGACCGCCTTGATTCCGGTCTGCAGCGGCTCTTTGACCGGCTGGCGGGCGATCACGCCCGGCGCCTTCAACTCCAGGGAGCGGCGCTCGGTGGTGGTGATCGGACCGCCGCCGTCGAGCTGGTTGCCGAGCGGATCAATGACACGGCCGAGCATCTCGTCTCCGACTTGGACGCTGGCGACGCGACCCGTGCGGCGCGCGCTCGAGCCTTCGGAGAGCTTCTCCCACTCGCCGAACAGCGCGGCGCCGACGTTGTCTTCCTCCAGGTTGAAGGCGACACCGACAATGTCGTGCTCGAACTCCAGCATCTCCAGCGCCACGCAGCTCTCCAGCCCGTGCACGCGCGCGATGCCGTCGGCAACCTGCAGCACAGTGCCGGTCTCGGAGAGATCGGTCTCGATCTCGAACTGCTCGATCCTCTGCTTGAGGATCGAGGTGATCTCTTCGGGTCGCAGCTTCACGGCTCTCCTCAGCTCCTTGTTTCGACAAGCTCTTTACGAAGGTTTTCTAGGCGCCCGCGGATGCTGGTGTCCATGCGCAGCGAGCCCGCCTGAACGACCAGACCGCCGATCAGCGACGGATCGACGCGGCGCTGGGCCTCGACCGGGCGCCCGGCGCCGGCCTCGATCTTGGCGATCAGCGAGCCGGCTTCTTCCTCGGACAGCTCCATGGCCGTGGTAACGATCACCCGCAGGCGTCTCTCACCGGCGGCCAGCAGCGCCTCGAACTCCTGCGCTATCTCCGGCAGCAGCGAGATTCGCTCTTTCTCGGCCAGCAGGCGCAAGAAGTTGCTCACAAGCGGTTCGGCGCCGACCAGCAGATCGCCGAGCAGCGCGCCTTTGGTGGCCGAATCGAGCATCGGGCTGGCCAGCACGGCGCCCAGTTCGGGCACCGCGCGCTCGGCCTCGACGAATTCGGCCAGGCCGCTCTGCACCTCGGCCATGCGCCCCTTGTCGAGAGCGGCCTCGTAGAGCGCCTGTGCGTACTTTCGCTCGACGAGCCCCACTAGCGTTCTCCAACCATCAGTTGCGGTTCTCCTCCAGGGCCGAGAAATCGAGCTCCTTGACGGCGCTGTCGATCAGGCGGCGATGGTCTTCGGGCGTGAGCAGATTGCCGGTCACCTTGGCGGTGGTGATCAGCGTCAACTCGGCGATCTCGTTCTTGATCTGGTCGAGCGCGCGCTCGGTCTCGGCGCTGATCTGGCGCTCGGTCTCGGCCAGGCGGCGGTCGCGATCGGTGTCCAGCTCGGCGCGAGTCCGCTCGCGCTGCGACTCCGACACCTTGCGCGCGTCTTCGAGAATCGACTCGGCCTGCCCGCGCGCCTGCACGAGCATCGCCCGGTGCTCGTCGAGCAGTTTCGCCGCCTCGTCGCGGGCCTGCTCGGCCTGCTCGATCGAGCGGTGGATGCGATCGCGCCGCTCGTCGATCATCTTTTGGATCGGTCCGAAGGCGAAGCGCCTGAGGACCAGGAAGACGATCAGGAAGCAGACAAGCGTCCAGATCATCAGACCCGGGATGACGGTGATCAGTGAGTTGGCCGCGACAGGCATCAGCTGTATCCGCTTCCGGCTAGACCAGCACGAAGGCCAGCAGGCCGCCGATTAGTCCGTAGAAGACGACGGCCTCGGTAAGCGCGAAGCCGATCCACATGATTCCCTGAAGCTCGCCGCGCAACTCCGGCTGGCGTGCGACCGACTGGATCATCGAGCTGAAGATGTTGCCCAGGCCGATGCCGGCGCCGAGCGAGCCGAAGCCGATGCCGAGGGCGAGCGCGAACGCCTTTCCCATCTTGGTGACGTCGCCGGTTAGTGCTGCGAGGATGGACATGAAGTTCCTTTCGTTATCAGTGCTCGGGCTCTATGGCCGAGCCGATGTAGGTGGCAGAGAGGATGGCGAAGATGAAAGCCTGGATCGAGACCACGATCCCGACCTCGAAGATGTAGAGAAGGACGACGACGGGGATAACCACCGGCGCTAGGTAGATCGTCTGCAGGATGAAGATCAACCCGATCATGGTCAGGATCAGCATGTGGCCGACCAGCATGTTGGCGAAGAGACGAACACTCAGCGAGACAATCCGCATCAGCTGGCTGATCACTTCGAGCAGGTAGAGCAGGGCGAGCGGAACCGCCCAAACGATGCTCATCTTGGGCATGCCGCCCGGCAGCCAGCTGCCGAGGTACTTACCGAGCCCGTTCCAGCGCGCGCCTTCGAAGTGCGAGAAGAAGATGGTCATCAGGGCCAAGGCGAGCGTCACCGAGAGCGCGGAGGTGGCGGCGTAGATGCCGAGCGTCGGCAGCTTGACGCCGAATAGGTGGAAGGTCTCGCCGGTAAGGGGCAGCGGGATGAAGCTGATGAAGTTGAGCACCAGGATGAAGAGGAAGATGCTGGCCACATAGGGGAACCAGCGCCCCATTGCCTTGGTCGGCAGGCCCTGACCGGCGATGCCGTCCTGGGCCATGTCGTAGACCATCTCGCCGACGGTCTGGCGCCGGCCCGGATCCTGGCGCAGGCGCGTGCGCATCAGCGTGATACCGAGCGCGATCGTCAGGAGCGTTCCCAGGAAGAGGTAGACGACGGCCTTGGTGATCGAGAGGTCGAGAGGCCCGAGGTGGATCGAGATCCAGGGCTTGAGCATGAACTCCTCGGAGGGGTCGAACTTGCCCTTGGCGAACGCGTTCGTGGGCAAAGCCAGAGCGACGAGCGAGACCGCTACCAGCGCCCGGAGGAGAGAAGCGCGCGCGCCGCGATTCACGAGATCGGCTCCGCGGAGAAGTAGCTGAACAGCGAGAGCGCCAGCTCGACGGTGAAGGCGAGCAGGTAGAGCAGAGCCGCCGCGATGGCGACCTTCTGATTCGAGACGGCGACGGTAACGAGCACCACGCCGACGACAAGCGAGCGGAAGACCATGCCCAGACCGGTCGCGGCCGAGGCGCCGGCGTGACGGGCGCCGAGCGGTAGACGCGTCAGCACCAGTCCGAATAGTTGAGCGGCAGCCCAGAGCGCCGCCGCCAGTGCCCAGCCGCGAAAGGGCCAGCCCGCGGCCAGAAAGACCGGCAGCGCCAGCAGGACGAGGGCCGAGGCGGCGAGCGGCGGCAGCGTCCGGCTCGGTAGCGGTCTCGGTGCGGTCAAACGGCTCGGCTTCGACGGACTCAGTTCAAAAACCCCCGGTAGCGCCGGTAAACGACGAAGATGCCCGCTGGAATCCCTGCGGCCGCTCCGGCCGCTGCTCCGATCGCGGCAACACCCAGCGCCCAACCGATCAGGGCGCCGAAACCAGCCGCAACTACGATCGTCGCGACAAGGAGTCCGCCGGCCCCCGCGGGTTGAAAAGACGGGCGCAGTGAAGGCTCCATGCCGCGGCGAAGGGTACCAGCGTTTCCCCCGCAGCGAACGCTGGATCAGGCGCTGCGACGGGCGTCCAGCTTTGCTTCGCGACGGGCTCGCCTACGGGCGCGCGGGCTCGCCACCTTGACGATCTCGAGCACGTAGACGATGTAGGCCGAGGCGGTGATCACCGCCAGCCCGATGACCACGTCGGCGATGCTCGACCAGAGCTGCCAGTGGCCGTGGGTGTGCGGGGCCAGGAAGCGAGTTGCGATCGCCGCTCCGGCCAGCGTCGCGCACCACATGTACATCGTC
>DATCCQ010000226.1:0-3865 GCA_036511185.1 Gaiellaceae bacterium | reverse complement strand
TCATCGCCGCGATCGGTCGGCCTGGTCACAAGGATCTGCCCCGCCTCCTGCTCGATCTTCATCCGCTGCGGTACGCCCTGCGAGAGGTTGCCCAGCGGCCCGCTCACCTCGACGCGACCAGGCGTAATCGTAACGGTGACCCCGCTCGGCACCTCGATCGGCTTTCTTCCAATACGGCTCACTTCAGTAAACGTCCTTCACTCGCCGGCGAGAGGCCGGATTCCCGTCAGTACTCACCAAACAAAGCAGATGACCTCGCCTCCGACGCCTTCCTCTTGAGCACGCCGGCTCGTGATGAGGCCCTTGGAGGTGGAAAGAATAGCGGTGCCCATGCCCCCGAGTACGCGCGGTAGGCGATCGCCCTTGGCATAAACGCGACGGCCGGGACGCGAGACACGGCGCAGGCCACTGATGACCCGCTCGCGGTTGCGCCCGAACTTGAGCTGAATGACCAGCGAGTCGAAGCTCTCGCCCTTCTCGACTCGAAGGTCGCGCACGTAACCCTCCTCGACGAGGATGCGCGCGATCGACTCCTTGATGCGCGAGGTCGGCATGCGCACCTCTTCCTGCAGCGCCTTGTTGGCGTTGCGGATACGGGTGAGCATGTCGGCTATTGGATCGGTCTGCACGGTCGCACCCTCCTACCAGGAACTCTTGGTCATCCCAGGAATGACACCCTCGTGAGCAAGCTCGCGCAAACAGATGCGGCAGAGCTTGAACTTCCGGAAAACGGCGCGCGGGCGGCCACAACGCTGGCAGCGCGAGTACCGACGCGTGCTGAAGCGATGCGACCTTGATTGCTTGACTACTAGTGACTTCTTAGCCACGTTCCCTTCTTTCTGTGGCGAATGGCAAGCCGAGTTTCCGCAGCAGCGCCAGCGACGCCTCGTCGCTTTCGGCCGTGGTAGTTATCGTGACGTCGAGCCCCCGGATCTGAACGACGTCGTCGTAGTTGATCTCGGGGAAGATGATCTGCTCGCGGACACCGAGTGAATAGTTACCGCGCCCGTCGAACGAGCCCGGATCGAGCCCGCGAAAGTCGCGAATACGCGGCAGCGCCACCGAGACAAGGCGATCGAGGAACTCGTACATACGCGCTCCTCGCAGCGTTACCTTGGCGCCGACGGGCATGCCTTCGCGCAGCTTGAAGGCTGCGATCGACTTGCGCGCGCGCCGCATCTGCGGGCGCTGACCGGCGATGATGGTTAGCTCTTCCATCGCCGTGTCGAGCACCTTGGCATCGGTCTTGGCTTCGCCAACGCCCATGTTAAGCGTGATCTTCGTCAGCTTGGGCACCTGCATGACCGAGCTCAGGCCCAGCTCTTCTTTAAGCTGCGGGCGCAGTTCGCTCTCGTAGCGCTCCTTGAGCCTAGGCACGACGGCGACACTGTCCTTGGTCCTCTTGGGGCTCACTTGTCGATCTCCTGACCGCACTCTTCGCGCCGGCAAACGCGCACCTTGTGCATTTCGCCCTTGCGCTCTACGACTTTCACGCCGACCCGGGTCGTCTTGTTGCATACGGGGCAGACGATCATCACGTTCGAGGCGTCGATCGGAGCCGGCTTCTCGATGATCCCGCCGGGCACGACTTGAGGGGCGCCCATACGGCTGGCGTTCTTCATCGCCCGCGGCCGCGTATGGCGCTTGATCTGGTTTAGGTTCTCGACGAGGACACGGCGCTCACGCGGGCGCGCTTCGATTACGCGGCCTTGCTTGCCCTTGTCCTTGCCGCTCAAGATCTCGACCAGATCGCCCTTCTTGATTTTCAGCTTTACGGTCATCACAACACCTCTGGTGCCAGGGAGACGATCTTCATGAAATTTCTCTCGCGCAGCTCGCGGGCGACCGGGCCAAAGATGCGCGTTCCGCGCGGATTACGCTGGGCGTCGATGATTACCGCCGCATTCTCGTCAAAGGCGATCTGGGTGCCGTCCTCGCGGGCATAGGGCTTCTTGGTGCGCACGACTACGGCCTTCACGACTTCGCCTTTCTTGACCTGGCCCTGCGGCGTCGCCGACTTGACGGTGGCGACAATGATGTCGCCCACGCGGGCGTAGCGACGATGCGAGCCGCCCATGACGCGAATGCAGAGGAGCTCGCGCGCGCCGGTGTTGTCGGCCACGCGAAGACGCGACTCTTGCTGGATCATCTGGTCGCCTCCGTTCTCACTTCGCGACCTCCACGATCTCCACAACACGCCAGCACTTGGTGGCCGAAATATGACGCGTCTCGACAATGCGAACGACGTCGCCGATCTTGGCCGCATTTTCTTCGTCGTGAGCGTGGTACTTCTTCGAACGGCGCACGACCTTGAGGTACTTGGTGTGCGCCTTGAGCGTGTCGACCTTGACGACAACCGTCTTGTTCATCGCCGCAGAGACGACAACGCCTCGGCGTTCCTGGCGACTTCCGCGCTCTGTCTCGGGCTTGGGCAGGCGAACAAGAGGCTTGCGGGCGCCGCTCTTCGCAGGTTTCGCGGCGCGTACCTTCGCCGGGCGCTGACGTCGCGCGCTGCGCGGAATATGGCGCTGCGGACGCGTTCGCTTGGCCGGCTGCTCGGGTGCGGCGTCAGGCACGGGCTCGGCCTTCGGCTCTTCCGGCGCGGCTTCGCCCTCGGGCTGCTCGCTAGCAGCCTCCGGCTCTGGCATCGCTTCAGCTACCGGCTCTTCCGGCGCCGCTTCGGGCTCGGGCTCAGGCGTCGCTTCGGCCGCCGGCTCTTCCGGTGTAGCCTCGGCTGCCGGCTCCTCCGGCGCCGTTTCTGGCTCGGGCTCAGGCTTCGCTTCGGCCTCCGGCTCTTCTACCGCAGCTTCGACTTCAGGCTGCTCGCTGGCAGCCTCCGGCGCTGGCGTGACCTCGGCGGCCTGCTCGTTCACCTCGGCGGCCGTCTCGGCAGCCTCGGTCGTGGCCTCGGCCTCGACCTTGTCTTCGCTCGATTTGCTCTTTTCCTCAGCCATCTACTTATTGCCTCTCCGGCGCCGCCTGGCGCTCAGCGCGAATCGTGATGATGCGCGCGATGTCACGCTTCGCGAGCGATATCCGCGCCGGATTCTCCAACGCACCAGTCACAGACTGGAAGCGAAGGTTGAATAGCTCCTGGCGGGTATCGACCAACTTCCGATCCAGCTCCTCGTTGCTCAGCTCGCGCAATTCCTTAACTTTCATATGGACCACTCTCCCGCGTGACGATCTTCGTCTTGACGGCGAGCTTCTGACCTGCCAGTCGCAGTGCCTCTTTCGCGAGCTGCTCCTCGACCCCGGCGAGCTCGAACATGACCCGCCCGGGCTTGATCACAGCGACCCATCCCTCGGGCGACCCTTTACCGGAGCCCATGCGCGTCTCGGCCGGCTTCTTAGTGTAGGTCTTGTCGGGAAAGACGTTGATCCAGACCTTGCCGCCGCGTTTGATCTTACGTGTCATGGCGATACGAGCAGCCTCGATTTGCCGGTTAGTAATCCAGCCGCAGTTGAGCGCCTTGAGCCCGTAATCACCGAACTGCACGGTCGTCTGGCCCTTGGAATAGCCACGCCGCCGCCCACGGTGCATCTTGCGGAATTTTGTTCTGCGCGGAAGTAACACTAGCTCTCACCCTTGGTCTCGGCCTCGGACTTCTTGCGCGGCGCCTTCTTGGCAGCCGGCTTGCTCGGCGCCTCGGCTTCGGAGGCCTTTGCCTTGCTCTTCGCGGGAGCTTTCTTGGCGGCCGGCTTGGCCTTGGCGGCGGTTGCCTTTGCCTCCTCGGCGGCGGGCTCCGACTTCTTGGCGGCCGGCTTAGCCTTCTCGACAGCGGGCTTGGCCTTGGCGGCGGTTGCCTTGGTCTCCTCGGCGGGCTCCGACTTCTTGGCGGCCGGCTTAGCCTTCTCGACAGCG
>DATCCQ010000225.1:0-3903 GCA_036511185.1 Gaiellaceae bacterium | reverse complement strand
TACGCGAGCCGGGCATCTTCGCCATCGACGTAGTGAGCGATTCCCAAAAAGTCCGGGGACCAGGTGTCGCCGCCCACTGTGCCAACTCATCGACCACGAGAAACCACGGTCTGATCCCCCAGCTTGACGGGGCATCAGCGGCGAGCATTTCCAGCGTTACGCCGGTCTTGGTAACGCTGACCCTGTATTGGTCGATACGGATTCCGTGCAGGCCGTCAGTCCGGCTGCGATAGCCCGCGATCGAGTCAACCAACAAGCGGGCCTGATCCTTGTCGGCTGCCGCGCCGTACAGTTTCGCGCCGGCCGGCGCTTCGGTCAGCATCAGGGCGAGCACAATTCCGCCGAGGTCGGACGTTTTCGCCCCGCCCCGAGGCCGAGTGTCGAAGTGGTACGGGGTCGCGCTCTCGGGGTCGAAGATCGCCTCGGCGTCCTCTAGCTGCCAGTCCGTCGCTACGTCGCCCCAGCGGCGCCCGTCTTCGAGTACGAGTCCGTTTAGAACGTCTAGCGCGGCGCTCATCGGTTCTCGCCCCGCTGACGAGTTGCAACCGGGCCCCGGCGCGGCGAAAGGCCGAGCGCGGGTGATTCGTCGGGCACGGAAGAGAGGCGCTTAGAATCGCTCTCAGCGTTTCGAGTACCGATCATCCCGACGTTTCCCACTCGGCCTGTTGCCGATCGCGTTCGCCCTTTTCCCATGCGGCCAAGCGCTCGCGGGCCTGTTGGAAGTCGCCGGCCGTCTCTACATTCTTGAAGGCGGCATAGTGGGCGATGCTTTCGCCCGATTCAAGCACGCGGTAGCAGGTGTCGGCGTCCATGCCGAAGGCTCGGCCTTTCTCTACGGCCTTCTCGGCTTCTCGCTTGAGATCGGCCACGAACACAGCGCCCCGGCCGGGGATAACTACAAAGTCGAGGTCAGTCATTACTTCCCCTTTCGTAGAAGGTCTGGGGGACGGGGCTAGAGGCACCCGTCCCCCGTTTGCCGCGCTCGAGCCGCGAACGAGAAAGCAGCGAGCGCGACGGCTGCCCCCCTTGGCAAAGTGGTAGTCAAGAGTCCGCCTGCTCTCGGCGCTCTCGGATGGCCTTGCCTTGTGCGGCCAGGTCAGAGAGCGGGTCAGACTGCGGGCGCAGAACGGCGAGCCGTTCCTCGAGAAGCGCGAAGGCTCGCTGCTCGCAGTTGAAGGCAGAGACGCGGGTACGGCTGCTAGTTGACCAGTCGAGGATCGCCCGAGCGATCGACCAAGCCATTAGACGCTCGGCGGTTATCGGGTCGAGGTCGGGTACATGGAGCCCCAGCCGTCCGAGCAGGCGGCGGCGGTGCTGCTTCGCTGTCTTGGATACGGGCGTCTCGGATCGGCGCTTGTAATGCACCCCGGCCTTAGGCGGGTTCTGACCGTTAGCCACGCTGCGCCCCCGTCGGCTTCACTACTCGCCCGTCCCTCGGTAGCGTCTGAGTCTCGAGCTCGGCGCCGTCAAGCCACGCTCTGATCTCGCTCTCGAGGAAGAGAAGGCGCCGGCATCCGGACGGTTTACGGTGCGGGATCTCACAGAAGCGAGCCCGCTCATGCACTGTCCTAGTGCTGCATCCGAGCAGTTTCGCCACGTCGGCGACCAGTAGATAAGGGCTCGCGCTCATGGCTTCGCCTCCCGTCGGATATGTACTCCGCTAGGCGCTAGGAAACCCCTGCAAGTGAGCGGGTGCGTGTACGGGTGTGATACGGGATCGAGCGAGAGCCGGCGCGAGTCTGCCGAGATGCGCTCGGGCAGGTGGCTACCTGTAGCCAGGTGGCGCGTAGCCAGAACAGGCAACCGCGTTGTCTGGATAGGCAATGCTGGTGTCAGAACTGACAACGAGGGAACGAAGGCGGGGGTTAGTAGTGAAACCCTAAAACGGGATGTCATCTTGGCCCCCTTCTCTGCGTTCCGCGTTCCCGTTCCCCTTAGTAGTAGGAACGGGGAACACAGTTCCCACGTTCTGCATTCCGCTTTGTTCCGGGAACGTTCCGGGAATGGGGAACATGTTTATTAGCCGAGACCCTCTGGGGCCGGGTGACTCCTCAAGTGTTCCTTCCGCTAGCAGCTCGTCGATCGCCTGGATGACGTACTGACGACGCCCATGAATCGCCTGCGTGATCGCGCCACGGCTCGGGGGTTCGTCTTGTGCCTTGACGTACTCGAACACCTTCCCCATGAGGTAGTCCGGTTTCCAGTGGTCGCCGCTCTCGCTGTCTGAGTGCTGCGCCTGCTTGAACGTCCACGTGATGCGCCCGGTGTCGGCGTCGCTCGTCAGTTCCAGCTCGCAGGCGTAGGGGTGACTGAGAATCCCTTCGCGATCCTTGCGAACGTGTAGACGAGCTAGACCCGTCTGTCCGCGTGAAAACCCCTTGACCACTTCGACGGATAGGCCGAGGTCGGCGCCGCCGAGCTTGTACTGCGCTCCGATCGGCCATCTGCCCCGCGTCTCGCGGTCCTTCGTTACGTGGTCGATCACATCCACGGCGGCGTAGTCGGTTCGGAACGGCGCCAGCACGACGCTGTAGAAGGTCGCCACGTCCGCGTTCGAGTTCCCATCCAACTCGTGCAGCGCCAGCGCCTCGGGCATCGCGTCGACCACCGCGAGGGAGGGCGTGTACGTCGCCATGAGCGTCACGAGATCGGCCTGTATCTGCTTGTCGCGGATCGACTCTGACGGATGGAGATAGAGGAAGCGTGAGAGTTCCTCTTCCGTCGCGCCGAGATCGAGTAGGCGTGCGTGAATCGAACGCGGACTCATCTCGAAGTCGATCCACACAACATGGTTGCCGGCGCGGATCTGCTCGAGAGAGAGAATGAGCTCGAGCCACGTTTTCAAACCCTCGGGTTCTGAGTAGTGGATCGAGAGCAAGCCCGGACAAGTGATGCCTGAGATGGTCGCCTCTGGAGCTGGTTCGGTTCCGCGCTCGGCGAGGTTTTCTGGTTGCCAGGAATGGGCGGCCGTCATTTTCTCCGCCCTTCGATCGCGGCAAGAGTGGGGCACCATTCGTCATGGTGGACGGTGGTTTTCCAGACGCCGGCCGCGATCGGCTCGACGGTCTGGTAGGCGTTGCAGGTATCGCAGCCGCCGGGGATTCGTTTGCCGTCGAGCGGGCCGAGTTGCCGGGCGATTCTCGCCTGCGATTCTGAGAGGGCGATCATTCGACGGCCGCTAATAGGATCGCTGTCGCTTCCCGCTGATCGCCAGCGCCGAGTGCTTCAAGCGCCGCCCAGATCGCAGCTAGAAGTTGCTCGACGGTCATTCCGGCAACCCCGCGAGCGTGCCGAGTGCTGACAGGTAGCGAAGCCGGTTTTCTCCTCGCGGCTCGAACCGCCCCAGTTCCCATCCCCGGATGCACTCCCGCGAGACGCCGCACGCGCGGGCAAGCCGAGCTTGTGAGATGCCGGCCTGAGTGCGAATCAACCTGCGTTGCTCGAGCGTCGGCAAGGATCGAAGCGAGAGCGCCTCAGTTCTGAGTTGCTCAATCTCGGAGGTGTTCGCCGTTGCTAGCTTCTCGCTCATCGCTTGACATACTGTACCGCGTCAACTAAGCTAGCTCCATGGCCGACGATAAAGTGATACAGCTAACTCCCAGTGTCTCGATGGAACTAGTCGAGGCAGCACAGAGCACAAAGGCCAGGGCTGAAACAGGCGCGGTGCCAGTCGGTCTTGGCGATGGGTTTATCGTTCCGAGCCGGTTCCGGTGCTTCATCGAAACCGACAACGTCCCAGGTTTAGAGGTAGGTCTTCGTGTCGTAGTTGCCGACGACGGAACCCCTACCTGCGTGGAGTTCATGCTGCGCCAGACTGATGAACAGGAGCCGACTCCGATCACGTGGGAAACGCTTCGCAATATCAGCCTCGCACAGCTGCTGAAGGTCGCCGGTGGAGCGGCA
>DATCCQ010000224.1:0-3012 GCA_036511185.1 Gaiellaceae bacterium | reverse complement strand
GCCGTACTCGGCGCTGGCCCAGAGGCACAGCTCCATCGCCATGCGCGAGAGGTGCGAGAAGCAGGCCGTGCCTGCATACAGGTAGTCGAGCGCGAAGTCGCGGTCGGCAACCGCGTCGAGCGAGTTGCGCATTTGCCCTTCGGGCGCCGGCAAAGGTAGCGTCGAGCCGGCCAGGGCGCCCGCCCCGAGCGGGCTCGGCTGTGAAGCCGTTTTCGCCGCGTCGAAGCGCACGAGATCGCGCTCCAGCATCTCTACCCAGGCCAGCAGGTGATGCCCGAGCGTGACCGGCTGGGCGCGTTGCATGTGCGTGTAGCCGGGGATCAACCTCTCGGCCTCCGCCTCGGCCCGCTCAAGTAGCGCGGCGGCAAGTAGGCGAACCCCCTCCGTTGCCTCCTCGCAGGCTTCGAGCACGTAGAGGCGCATGGCGGCCACAACCTGGTCGTTGCGCGAGCGGCCGGCGTGGATCTTGCGCCCCAGATCGCCGAGCAGGCGTTCGATCGCGGAATGGACATCCTCGTCGGCGTCAGTCACCCCGCCCTCACGGGCGATGCGGTCGAGAGCCTCGGAGATCTGCGCCAGTTCCTCAGCCGAAAGCAACCCCGCGCCGTGCAGCCGCTCGGCGTGCTGCTTGGAGGCCGCGCAGTCGTAGGGCAGAAGCTCGCGGTCGGGCGCGCGCAAGAACTCCGCCACCTCCGGCGCGAGCTTCTTTCCGACCCTGTCAGACCAAAGTGCCATGCGTTTCTCTATCCGTTCTTTCTGGCCCGGGCCGCGACGGCCTCCGTCTCCAGCGAGAGGAGCGTGATCAGGCCCTCGGCCGCCTCGTGCGGGAAGGTATCCGAAGCTCCGTAGGAAGCCAGCGTCTCGGCGTAGAGCGCGTTGTCGGAGCGCCGTCCGGCGACGACGGCCTGACCGCCTTGCAGGCGTAGCCGCACCTCTCCCGTGACCAGCCTCTGCGTCTGGTCGACGAAGGCGTCGATCGCCTCGCGCGCGGGGCTGAACCACTTGCCTTCGTAGACGATCTCCGTCCAGCGCACCTCGAGGTAGTGCTTCAGACGCAGCTCGTCCCTCGTTAGCACGAGGTCATCGAGCGCCTTGTGGGCCTCGATCAGGGCGACTGCGGCCGGCGCCTCGTAGACCTCGCGGCTCTTGATGCCGACGGCACGGTTCTCGATCATGTCGATGCGGCCAATCCCGTATTTGCCGGCCGCGACGTTCATCTGGTGGATGAGCTCGTATACAGGCAGCTTCTTGCCGTCGAGCGACACGGGGATGCCGGCCTCGAAGCCGATCACGATCTCCTTCGCTGCGGGCGCCTTGAGCGGATCGGAGGTGAGCAGGTAGGCGTCCTCCGGCGGTGCGCTCCAGGGATCCTCGAGCATCCCCGCCTCGATCGCGCGCCCGAACAGGTTCTCGTCGATCGAGTAAGGCGACTCCTTGGTGTTGGTGATCGGAATCCCGTGCTCCTCGGCGTAGACGATCTCTTCCTCGCGCGTGCGCACCTTGTCGCGCAGCGGCGCGATCACCTTGACGCCCGGGTAGTTGGCCTTGAAGGCGTAGTCGAAGCGGAGCTGGTCGTTGCCCTTACCGGTGCAGCCGTGCACCAGCGCCTCTGCCTGGCGCTCGGCCGCGACCTCGGCAACGGCGCCGGCGATGAGCGGCCGCGAGAGCGCCGAGTGGAGCGGGTAGCGACCCTCGTAGAGCGCGTTCGTCTTGATTGCCTGAGCGACGATGCCGTTTGCGAAGCGCTCCTTCAGGTCGAGGACGATGATCTCCTTGGCGCCGGCGACCTGGCCGCGTTGGGTCGCCTGCTCGAGGTCGAATTCCTGGCCGACGTCGGCCATGACAGCCACAACGTCGTCGAAGCCGTAGTCCTCTTTTAGCCAGCAAATGGCGCAGGTGGTATCCAGGCCACCGGAATAACAAAGGACCGCAGTCCTACTCATCTGACACTCCTCATCTCTTGTCGCTCTCGATATCTAGTCCGGCCAGGAACTCGCCGCGCAGCTCCTCGGCAAGCTCGGCGCCCGTGATTCCCTCGCAGGCCACGATCAGGATCGTGTTCTCGCCCGCGAGGGTGGCGAGGATGCGCGGCAGGTGGGCGTCGTCGATCTCCTGCGCCATCGCTCCGGCGAAGCCGGGAGGCGTGGTCAGGACGACCAGGTTCCCGCTCGACTCGCAGCTGAGCGCCCAGCGCCTGAAGGCCTCGGCCAGCTGCGCCTGGCGGCGGTGGCCGTTTGCTCCGGCGGCCGGTGCGTAAACGAGCCTGCCGCCGGCGCCTCGCACTTTGACCAGGCCCAGCTCGGTGATGTCGCGCGAGACGGTCGTCTGCACGACCTCGTGACCGAGCTCGTATAGCGCCTGGGCCAGCTCGTCCTGGGTCGCGATCTCGCGCTCGCGGACGAGGCGCAGGATCACCGCGTGGCGATCGCTCTTGTTCATGCCAGTACCTCCCGAAGAGTTGCCAGGGCCTGATCGACCAGTCCCGCCGAGACGGTGAGAGGAGGCGTCAGCCGGATCGAGTTGGCGCCGCAGGTGGTGATGAGCAACCGGTGCTCGAGCGCCTTGGCCGCGATCTCGGAAGCGGCCCTCTCGACATCAGCGCCGATCAACAGGCCGGCGCCGCGCACCTCAGAAACGCCGGGGAGCTCGCGTAGCCCCGCGCTCAGGCGCTCGCCCATCTGGCGAACGTTTGCCAGCAGCTCCTCGTCGATCGCATCGAGAACCGCGCATGCGGCGGCGCAGGCGACCGGATTGCCACCGAAGGTCGAGGCATGCTCGCCGGGCTCGAATCCGCGGGCGGCCCCGTCGGCCACCAGCAGGGCGCCGATCGAAAGGCCATTGGCGAGACCCTTGGCGAGTGTGACCAGATCGGGCCGCACGCCCAGGCTCTCGTAGGAGAAGAATGAGCCCGTCCTGCCGACGCCGGTCTGCACTTCATCGAAGCAGAGAAGCGCGCCGAGCTCGTCGGCGAGCGCGCGAGCTGCCTGCGCGAACTCGACATCGATCGCGTGC
>DATCCQ010000223.1:0-7025 GCA_036511185.1 Gaiellaceae bacterium | reverse complement strand
ATCAGGGAGGACGGGAAGACGCCGGTGCTATCTAGAACGGCGGCGGCGGGGGTGCTTCTCGGCCTGGCCATTCTCGTTCGTTCGACGGCGATGCTGCTGCCGCTGGTCTTGCCGCTCTGGCTGCTTCTGCGCCGCCCACTGCGCGAGTCGTGGCGAGCGGCTGTGCTACTCGCCGTCAGCTCCGTGCTGGTGCTCTTGCCCTGGGCTGCGCGCAACGCCGCCGTCATGCACACTTTCGGGCTTTCCACCAACGGCGGCTACACGATCTGGCTGGGCGCCAACCCGAGGGCCACCGGGGGCTTCGAGCTTCGTAATGGGCCCCACCCGCGCTGGGCGATTCTCAGTGCAGAGGCCGAGACGCGCCAGAACTCGACCATGCTACGCGAGTCGATCTCCTACGTACGCGAAAACCCGCTCGATTGGCTGGAGTTGATGCCGGCGAAATTCGGCAAGCTGATGGCCTGGGGACCGGGGCCGTTCAGCAACGTCCTCATCGCTCAGCGCGGCCCAGATCCTCAGCGCGGCCGCTACCAGCGCCGGCTTTCGGGCGCCGAAGCGACGCTGATCAACGGCTCGCTGCGGCACCTCTGGCTGTACAAGCTCTGGCACTACTCCTTCTGGATTCTGGGCGGGCTTGGGCTTCTGCTCGCAACTCGAAGGCGCCTCCCCGGCGCCGGACTGGCCATGCTGCTGGTCGCTTTCTGGATCGTCTTCCACGTGTTGCTCATCCACGGCGAGGCGCGCTACATGCTTAGCGTCACGCCGCTAGTCGCCCCCGCCCTTGCCTGGTTGCTCGTGTCTGCTTGGCGCCGGGCCGGCGCGCTCAGCTCGAGCCGGTATCGAGCCGACTCGGGCCGGGCCCCGCGATAGGCGGGCCCGAGCTAATGTGAGTTGCCCGTTCAGGCGGACAAAAGCGGAGGAGAAGGTTCGCGTGCAGATCAGCGGCAAGGTGGTTATAGTCACCGGCGCCAGTGGAGGAATCGGCCTGGCTACGGCGAGGCTGCTCGGCTCGAGGGGCGCGCGGGTCGTTCTGGCTGCTCGTAACGAAGAGGCGCTCCGCTCCGCTGCGGAGGAGATCCCGGGCTCTCTCGCTGTAAGAACCGACATACGTAAGGCGAACGACATTCGCGCTCTGGTCGAGCGCACGGTCGAGCACTTCGGTCGCATCGACTGCCTGGTCAACAACGCCGGCCAGGACTTCAACGCTGCCGTCGAGGAGATCGACCCCGACGACTATCGATCGATTCTCGAGCTCAACCTGATCGGGGCGCTGGAGGCGATGCAGGCCGTAATCCCGATCATGCGCGGACAGGGCTCAGGCGTGATTATCAACGTCAGCTCGGGAGCGACCAAGATGATCCTCACCGGCTCGGCCGGCTACTCCTCGAGCAAAGCCGCTCTGAATCACCTCTCCCTGGTCGCGCGCGAGGAGCTCGCCCTCGAGGGCATCGCAGTCTCGCTGATCTACCCCTACATCACGGCCACCGATCTGGAGAAAAACGCGATCGGCGCTGACGAGCACTACTCGACCGGCCCGCCGCCGGGCATCCCGTCCGCTGATCCGCCGGAAAAGGTCGCCGCGGCGATCCTCAGCCTGATCGAATCGGGCGAAGCTGAGCTAAGCCTGGTGCCTGGGCGCGGCTAGCCGCCGCGGTCGATGTCTTCCGTATCGAACCGGGACGGGGCGTGAAGAAAGCGGCGGGCTCGCTGAGATCGCTCGCGTTCCAGCCGGGGAGCTGCCCGGGATCTCCGGTTGAGTTTCCCGCCCGCGGGAAAAGGAACGAGGCGGTCGCATATCGCCCGAATGAAGGGCAAACAAGGCCGCGGTCCTCGTTGTCTGACAGACTCCTACTACCTTCACGGAGTTTCGCGCAATGAGAAGCGTCCTCATCGACGATCATCCGGCTACGAGCGCGAACGGCACGGGCCTGCTCGAGAAGCTCGATCGTTTCGGCACCGGGCCACTTTCCTTCCTGCTGCGCTACGACGCGCCGTGGCGAACCTTCTCGCTCGGCGAAGGCGTCGTCTGTTATCTCGAGTCGCCGCGCGCAGCCATCGTCTGGACAGATCCGCTCTGCGCGGCCTCGGAGCTGCCCGCGCTACTCGGCGCTTTCGGACGGGCTATGCGTGCCGAGCACCGCTCTATCTGCCTGCTGGTGGTCTCCGAGCATACGGCGCGAACGGCGATCGAGCTCGGCTTCTCGGTGCTGAAGATCGGGGAGGAGCCCTGGTTCGACCTCGCTCACTGGCACACGCCCCGCGGAAACCGCGGCAAGAAGTACCGCTGGGCGGCAAACCACGCCCGCCGCATGGGAGTCGAGATCGAGGAGTACCGCCCAAACGAGACGAGGGACATAGAGTTCGAGAGCGAGGTTCTGGACGTGCTCGCGCGCTGGCGCGCCGCCCTGAAAAGGCCCGAGTCGAACTCCTTTTTGCGCGCCTCGCCGTTTGAGCAGGCGGCTCTCAAGCGTGTTTTTCTCGCCCGCCGCGCCGGAATAGGCGAGGCCGCTCTGGCGTGTGCTTATCTCCCCGCGCTCAACGGCTGGTACCTGGAAGACTTCTTCCGGGCGCCGGACGCCGCCAACGGAGCTAGCGAGCTATTAATCTCCACGGCGCTGGCGCGGCTACAAGCCAATGGCGCCGCGGGGGCGGCGTTCGCCATGGCCCCCATGCGCGGGTTCGAAGATCAACTCGACAGGCGCGCACGTTTGGTAGGCCGCATAGTGGCGCGGGCGATACAGCGGGTCGATTATCGCTACGGCTTCGGCGCGATGGCTCGCTACGAAGCGCGCTTTGAGCCCAGCGAGTGGCACGCACGCTATCTCGCCTTCCTGCCCGCGCTCCCGCGCCCGGCCGCTATTCGGGCTGCGCTGCGGGTCCTATCCGCCTGACGCCGATTTATCGCGCTCTTGGCTCTTCGAGTTGTTGTTCTGACCGGTATCAGCGAGAGCCGCCCCGCCGGCAAGCGTGAAATAGAAGCTGGCGCCCTTCCCGGGCTCCGATTCGGCCCAGACGCGACCTCCATGGCGTTCGACGATGCGGGCCACGAGCGCCAGGCCCACGCCCGTCCCCTCGAAGTCGCCGCGGCCGTGTAGACGCTCGAAGGCCTGGAACAACCTGCCGGACTCGCCCATGTCGAAGCCCACGCCGTTGTCCCGAACGAAAACGACCGACGCCTCGCTTCGCCGCAAGGAACCTACTTCGACTCGCGCCCGCGGTTTCACCCCGCACGAGAACTTGATCGCGTTGGAGATGAGGTTCACGAAGACCTGCTTGAGCAAGACGCGATCGGCATCGACAACCGGGAGCTCGCCGATCACCAGATCGACATCGGAGGCCGCGAGCTGTGGCCCCAACTCGGCGATCGCCTCACTGGTCAGCAAGCCGAGATCGACCGGCTCGAGCTCGAGCGGCAGACGACCCGCCTGAGCCAGCGCGAGAAGATCGCTGACCAACTCGTTCATCCCCCGTGAGCCCTTGATGATCAGCTCGATGCAGCGACGCGCCTCCGGTTGCAGATCCTGCGAGTGGCGGGCATCCAGCGTCTGCGCGAACCCCAGCACGGCCTGCAGCGAGGTTCGCAGGTCGTGCGATATCGAGTAGCTGAAGGTCTCGAGCTCGGCATTGGCGATCTCGAGCTCTCTGGTGCGCTCGATCAGAGTGTCGTTCATCTTCGCCAGCTCGCCCGACATCTGCTCGAACCCGTGCCGAGCGTCAGAGAAGGTCCGCAACGCCTCGATCAGGAAACGGGGCGAGCGCTCTGCCACGAGCTCACTCGTGACGCCCTCCCGCAGCTCGCCGGCTGCCAGCGCCTCGAAGTGGGCCGCAGCTACGAACGGCGAGTCGAGACCGGCCCGGAGGCTGGCTTTGCCAACCTCGTGCGCGCGCGCCAGCGCTTTCTCGTTCGCCGCGGTGATGTACGCCCACAAGGCGCCCGCGTAAGCCGATCGCAAATCAGAATCACTCATCAATTCTGTCCCCACGGATTCTCCCGGCACGATCGGTCAGCGGCTCCTCGGGCCGCTCTGGAACGGCAATCTGGAAGCCGAATACTGCCCGGGCACCATCTTCACTACTCCCATTCAGGGTGAGTACTCCCTATCCCTACCCGCTCGCCCGAATATCAAGCGGTAAGTTGAGTCATTGGTCACGAAAGGGAGCCGCGCCACCGCGCCGGCTTCGGCCGGATGTGGAACACTTGCGGCGCGGGCGGTTAGCTCAGCTGGGAGAGCGCCTGCCTTACAAGCAGGAGGTCGCTGGTTCGAGACCGGCACCGCCCATTTCTCAAGCCCTCTTTCCAAGCGGGATTGCGGGCTTGCCCGTCGCCTCGATGGACAACGCGTCAGCGCTCAGCAGCATACGCAGACCGCATATGACGCCCTGGTGTCGGTTGATAGGGTCCTTATCAAAATGGGGGCGGTCTTCGAAGGCCTTATGCAGGCTGCCGAATCCTAGTTAGGCGCAGCAAAAGGAGGCATTCGGAATGCGTATCCGCCCCGAGACAGCGGCTGACCTGGAGGCCATCAGACGGGTCAACCTCGAAGCTTTCGCGCATCATCCGATCAGCCACCAGACCGAGCACCTTATCGTCGACGCGCTGCGCGCCGCTGATGCGCTTGCGCTCTCGCTGGTAGCCGTGGTGGATGGCGAGGTCGTCGGGCACATCGCCTTCTCGCCCGTGCCGATCGGCGAGGCCGCAAGCGGCTGGCTACTTCTTGGCCCGGTCGCGGTCCTGCCCCGCTACCAGGGCCAAGGCATCGGCAGTGCTTTGGTCTCCGCCGGACTTGCCGAGTCGCGCTCGACAGGCGCCCTGGGGTGCGTGCTGGTGGGCGAGCCGGCTTTCTACGGGCGGTTCGGCTTTATAGCCTGTCGGTCCGCGGCCTATGAGGGCGTACCCGGTGAGTTCCTGCTGTGCATGTCGTTCTATGGCAGTGAGCCGATTGGCGCTGTGGTGGCTCATGCGGCCTTCTCCATCCAGCCTGATGCCGACGGTGCAGCATGAATCGACGGAACGTCGAAACCCAATGGGCACAACTCCTGAATCTGTGCCCGAATCGATCCGAATAGCCCGGAAAAGACGGGAATACCGGGCACACACTAGAGAGCGGAAAGGGCACCGGTTACCGCTCAACCATGCGGTTTCCGGCGCCCTCTGGGTCTTCTTCGCGACCCGCCTTACAAGCAGGAGATCGCTGGTTCGAGACCGGCACCGCCCATCTTCACCGCCGAAAGTCGGCCTCCCTCTGAGAGGCATGACGACTTTCGGCGGGTAGAGACACAGGCGATCCTGGGGATAGCGCTTGGTGAGCCGCGCCCGCCATGTCGGTCGCGACGGCCCGGTCATTCGGCCACACCGCCCTCTCCCGTAAGCTCAGCGGCGGCCCGAGAAGACGAGATGACGACTCTCGGCGACGTGAGATTCCGCAATTCCACCGTTCGCCAGACAGCCCCAGTCAAGCGGCGAATCGCTTCATTACAACAACAGCCCTACGAGCCACCCGCGTCGCTTGAAAAACGCGGAAATTGCGGGTTTTTCGCGTTTCTTTACGTCCCGCTAACCTTCTATTCAGCGATCCCTTAGGGGCTTCGTGTACCCTGGGCCACCATGCGCCGGCTAGTTCGAGGAAATTTAATTCTCCTCGCCGCGATGGTCGTTCTCACGGCCAGTGCCTCAGGGGCACGGAAGGTGGCGACAGTAAAGACCGCTTCGGGTGCGATCGAGACCGGGGTCGGCTTCATCGACCTTTCTTCCGACGCCAGCAACGCGACGCAGCTCGAGCGTATCCGGGCGACTGGTGCGAAGTACGTCGAGATCCGTATCGACTGGGCAACCGTCGCGCCGCCAGGGTCTACCCCGCCCGAAGGGTTTAATCCAAGCGATCCTGCCGATCCGAACTACAGCTGGGCGAGATACGACAAACCGCTGAAAGAGGCCGCAGCGGCCGGCCTGAAACTGCTTGTGGCTATTTCGACCTCCCCGAGTTGGGCAGAGAGCTCCGGAAGCGGATCGGCCGCCGCCGGGAGCTATCGGCCGAGTGCGAGCGCCCTGGCGAAGTTCGCAACCGCTGCGGCGACCCGCTACAGCGGAAGCTTCGAGGGTCTACCTCGAGTGCAGTACTGGGCCATCTGGAACGAGCCCAACCTGAATACCTTCCTGAGCCCTCAGGTGAAGAACAAGAAGGCGTTCGCCCCGGGCTGGTACCGCTCGATGCTGAACGCCGCGGCCGACGCCTTGCACGCGGTGAACTCAAGCAACGTCGTCATCGGTGGAGAAACGGCGCCGTTCGGCGTTGGCTCGAAAAACCGAACTGCGACCAAGCCGCTCGATTTCATGGAGAACGTTCTCTGCGTCTCCGAGAAGAAGGTTCGCGACAAGAAGACCGGGGCGGTCGCCTTCGTCTACAAGTCGGCATGCAAAGCGAAGACGAAGATCGATGTCTGGTCGCATCACCCCTACACACAAGGTGGCCCAACGACGAAAGCCCGTATCCACGGAAATGCGTCGCTCGGTGACATGGGAGAGATGCGAAAGGTGTTGAACACCGCAATAAAGGCTAAGCACGTCGTCTCGTCACAGAAAGTCCGCCTTTGGGTGACGGAGTTCAGCTGGGACTCCAAGCCGCCCGATCCGAAGGGCGTTCCCGTCGCGCTCGAGACACGCTGGGTCGCGCAGTCTCTCTACCAGATGTGGAGCTCCGGGGTGTCGCTGGTCAACTGGTTCATCCTCAGCGACCAGCCGATGGCCACCTCCTACTGGCAGTCCGGCCTCTACTACGCCAACTCAGGCGGCATCTCTTCCGAACGCGCCAAGCCCGTGCTGCGTGCCTTCCGCTTCCCCTTCGTCGCTCTGCCACAGACCACAGCGCGAACGGCGCCCGTTCTACTCTGGGGACGAACGCCTAACAGCAAGGCCGGCAAGATAGTGATCGAGCGGAAGTCCAGCGGCACGTGGAAAAAAGTGAAGACGCTGTCGGCCAACCGCTATGGCGTTTTCCAGGCCCGTATCTCTCGACCGGCGAACACCA
>DATCCQ010000222.1:0-12337 GCA_036511185.1 Gaiellaceae bacterium | reverse complement strand
CCTCGGCGGGCTCCGACTTCTTGGCGGCCGGCTTAGCCTTCTCGACAGCGGCCTTGGGCTTCTCTGCCTTGACCTCAGGCTTCGCGGCTACGACCTCCGGCTTTCCGACCGGAGCTACCTTCTCTTCAACAACAGCCGCTGCCTGCGGTGCCGCCTCAGCCGGCTTGGTCGAAGCATCGGTACGCGGCCTGCCGCCCGGGCGTTGCTGCCCTTGGCCTTGGCCGCGCGAGCCGGAGCGACGACGCTGGCGCACGGGTCCGAGACCCTCTCGGTCGACGCCACGACCGCGACCACCGTCGCGGCCACCCGCGAGTCCCTCGCCGCCACCGGAGCCGCCGCGACGCCGGGCCTGATCCTGCTCGCCCAAGCGCGACTCGCGACCGCCCTGAAGGCCCTCATAGCCCTCGGGCATGATCTCGCCTTTGTTGATCCAAACCTTGACGCCGATGCGACCGAAGGTCGTACGAGCCTCGGTGAAGCCGTAGTCGATATCGGCACGGATCGTGTGCAGCGGCACGCGACCCTCGGAGTAGCTCTCCGAGCGGCTCATCTCGGTGCCGCCGAGCCGGCCGGAGCAGGCGATCTTGATTCCCTGCGCCCCCGAGCGAATGCCCGAGGCCAGCGCGCGCTTCATGGCGCGGCGGAAGCTGACCCGGTTCTGGAGCTGCTCTGCAACCGACTGAGCGACGAGCTTCGCATCGAGCTCGGGACGCTTGATCTCGTTGATATTGATGTGGACGTTCTTGTGCGTGATGGCGTGTAGCTCGCGGCGCAGAGCGTCCACCTCGACGCCCGACTTGCCGATCACGATGCCCGGCCGCGCCGTGTAGATGTCCACGGTCACGCGCTGCTTGTCCTTGCGGATGAGGATGTCCGAAAGTCCGGCGTGCGCCAGCTTGCCGTAGATGTGATCACGGATCCGTACGTCCTCGATCAGCCAGCTCGAAAACTCCTTCGGGCCGGTGAACCAGTTCGACTTCCAGTCGTGGATGACGCCGACGCGCAAACCGCCCGGGTGAACCTTCTGACCCATCCCTACTCCTCTGCCTTCTTGCTCGCGGGCTTGCGTTTCCTCGCCACTTTCGGCGCGTCCGAGGACGCGTCCTCGCCCTTGTCTGATCTCTTGGCGCGCGGCTTGGCGGCCGCCTTGCGCGGCGCCTTCGGCGTTGCCTCAACCGCAGCTGCCTCGGTCTTCGCGCTCGTCTCCGCAGCGGTCGTGCTCGCCTCATCTGCGCTCGGAGCAGCGGACTTGGCCGGCTTGGCAACCACACGCGGCGGCTTGAGCGAGGCCAGTCTGATCGTGATGTGACAGGTGCCCTTGATGAAACGATCGGCGCGACCGCGAGCACGTGGCTTCCAGCGCTTCAGGCGCGGGCCCTCGTCGGCGTAGCAAGCGGAGATGACCATGTCGTCACCGAAGAAGCCGTGATTGGCCTCGGCGTTCGCGACGGCCGAGCGCAGCACCTTGTCGATGTCGCGGGCAACATCCCGAGTCGAGAAGGCGAGAACTGTCCGCGCCTCGGGCACGCTGCGGCCGCGGATCGTGTCCAGCACGAGCCGTGCTTTGCGCGCCGAGGAATGAACCCATTTCGCCTGGGCCCGAACTTCGGAGTGTGTCTGTGTTTGCGTCTCTGCCATCCTGCTTGTCTCAGCTTCTCTTGACCTTCGCCTGCCTGTCGCCGGCGTGACCGCGGAAGGTGCGCGTGAGGGCGAACTCGCCCAGCTTGTGCCCGACCATGGCCTCGTCGATGAATACCGGCACGTGCTTGCGCCCGTCGTAGACGGCGATCGTGTGCCCAACCATCTCCGGGAAGATGGTCGAGGAGCGCGACCAGGTCTTGATGACCTGCTTGCTGCCGGAGTCGTTCATGCTCTTGATCCGCGCCAGCAGGCGCTCTTCCACGAACGGTCCTTTCTTCGACGATCTACTCACGCTTAGTTACCTCTCTGTTTCTGTCTAGACAGCACGCCTGCCCGGCGGGCTAACGGCTTCTTTCCTTGCCGCGCCTGCGCGGACGGACGATCAAACTGTTCGATTCCTTGTGCTTGTGACGGGTGCGCTTTCCAAGCGTAGGAACGCCCCACGGGGTCACCGGATGGCGCCCACCTTTCGATTTGCCCTCGCCGCCGCCGTGCGGATGATCAACCGGGTTCATGGCCGATCCGCGCACCGTCGGGCGCTTGCCGCGCCAGCGGTTGCGTCCTGCCTTACCGATGGTGATGTTCGAGTGGTCGACGTTGCCGACCTGACCGATCGTGGCCCGGCAGGTGAGCGGTACGCGGCGCATCTCGCCCGAGGGGAGACGGAGCACGCCGTAGGGATCGTCCTTGGCGACGAGCTGGACGCTGGCGCCGGCGCTGCGAGCGATCTGACCGCCCCGGCCCGGCTTAAGCTCGACGTTGTGCAGCATCGTGCCGGTGGGGATGTTGGCGATTGGCAAAGCGTTCCCGGGCTTGATGTCGGCACTTGGACCCGATTCGACGGTCGCGCCCACTAACAAGCCGGCCGGGGCCAGGATGTAGGCCTTGGCGCCGTCGACGTAGTGCAGCAGAGCTATCCGGGCCGAGCGGTTGGGGTCGTACTCGATCGCGGCCACGCGAGCCGGGATGCCGTCCTTGAGGCGCTTGAAATCGATCAGGCGGTAGCGGCGCTTGTGGCCGCCGCCCTGATGGCGAGTGGTTATCCGGCCGTAGACGTTGCGCCCACCCTGTTTCTTGATCGGCTCGAGCAGGCTCTTCTCGGGCGTCGTCTTGGTGACCTCGTCGAAGGTCGCAACCGACATGAAGCGGCGTCCCGGGGTGGTCGGCTTATATCTACGTACTGCCATCTCGCTCGATCCTCTCTGCTAGACCTGGGCGCCTTGGAAGATCTCGATGCTGTGGCCTTCGCGCAGCTTCACGATGGCCTTCTTCCAACCGGGCCTGTGGCCCTTACTCACGCCGCGCCGCTTCGGCTTGGACGGCATCGCGACGATGTTGACCGACTCGACCTCGACGTCGAACTGCGCCTCCACGGCCTGGCGCACCTGCAACTTGTGGGCGTCCGGGTGCACGCGGAAGCAGTACTGGCGCGCGTTGATCATGTGGTAGCTCTTTTCCGAGACCACCGGCGCTAACAAGACTTGGGTCGGTTCTAGCTTCACTTCGACTCTCCCTTGCGCGGAGCTGCCTCGGCCTTGATTTGAACCAGCGGTAGCGCCGCTTCGCTGATCAGCAGCGAGCGCGCCCAAACCAGTGCCACAACCTCGACCTCGCTGGCCGTAACCACCAGCATGCGGGGAAGGTTGCGGAAGCTCTTCACCAGCGCCACTTCATCTGGCTGGACGACGATCAAGAGCGGTAGCTCGTGTTGCCAACCGGCGAGTATCTCCAGCGCCTTCTTCGTCGAAGGCTCGCTCAGAGCGGCGCCGTCGATGACAGCGAGCGAGCCGTTACGGGCGTGCTCCGAGAGCGCCCCTGCGAGCGCCGCTCGACGTTCCTTGCGGTTGACCTTGAAACCGAAATCGCGGGCAACGATCCGGAAGGTGATACCGCCGCCGGCCCAGTGCGGCGCGCGAGTAGTTCCCTGGCGCGCCCGACCGGTGCCCTTCTGCCGCCAGGGCTTGGAGCGACCGCCGGCAACCAGCCCACGGCTCTTGGTTCCGCGTGTGCCCTGGCGCGCTGCCGCCATCTCGGCTCGCGCCGCCTGGTGAAGCAGGTGCGGCTTGGCCTCGACGGCGAACACGGTCTCGCTCAGCGAAACCTCGCCCGCGGCTTTTCCGGGCTTGAGGAGCGGCGCCTTGAGGTCCTGCTTGGGGCTCATTTCGCCTCCTCGCGGATCTCGATGATGCCGTTCTTCGGGCCCGGGATGGCGCCCTTGACCATGATCACGTTTCGCTCTGCGTCGACCTCGTGCACCGTCAGGCCGACCTGCGTGGCCCGCTTGCCACCCATGCGCCCGGGCAGCTTAATGCCCTTCATGACGCGCGAGGGCCAGGCCGAAGCGCCGATTGAGCCCGGCTTGCGAATGTTGTGCGAGCCGTGCGACTTGGGGCCGCTGGCGAAGTTGTGGCGTTTGATCGTGCCCTGGAAGCCTTTGCCGATCGAGATGCCCGAAATCTTGATCTTGTCGCCTGGTTCGAAGATCTCGACCGTGATGGTGTCTCCGCTGGACAGTTCGCTCGGACCGCGGAACTCGACCAGGTGCCGATAGGCGCCGGCGCCGGTCTTTCGTAGATGACCGAGCTCGCCCTTCGAGATCTTGCGCTCGGCAACCGGCTCGAATGCGAGCTGAACGGCCTCGTAGCCATCCGTCTCGGGCTTCCGAACCTGCACGACCGGGCACGGACCGGCTTCGATCACGGTCACCGGCGTGACGACTCCGCTTTCCCGATCGAAGAGTTGGGTCATCCCGAGCTTCTTGCCGACTATGCCTTTCACTTTCTCTTCCAATCCACCTAGAGCTTGATCTCGATGTCGACGCCCGCCGGCAGGTCAAGTCGCATCAGCGAATCGACCGTCTTCGGCGTTGGCGAATGGATGTCGATCAAGCGCTTGTGCGTTCTGATCTCGAAATGCTCGCGCGAATCCTTGTCTTTAAACGGACTGCGGATCACGCAATAGACGTTGCGCTCGGTGGGCAGGGGAACAGGCCCGGTGATCGTCGCACCGGTGCGCTGGGCCGTCTCGACAATCCGCGAGGCAGATTTATCGAGCTGCTGATAGTCGTAGCCCTTGAGGCGAATACGGATTTTGTGCTGTGGCAAGCCAACGGCTCCTGGTTAATGGGAGAGATCTCCGAGCGCCGTCGGCGCCGTTTCGATCTCTCCCGTGTTCAACGCTTCCTGTTGCTCCCTAATTGATGATCTCGGTGACTGCGCCGGCGCCCACGGTGCGCCCGCCCTCGCGAATCGCGAAGCGCAGGCCGGAATCCATGGCGATCGGCTGGATCAGCTGGATCTCCATGTCCGTATTGTCGCCTGGCATGACCATTTCCTGGCCCTCCGGCAGCTTGATCGATCCCGTCACGTCCGTCGTGCGGAAATAGAACTGCGGCCGGTAGCCGTCGAAGAACGGCGTGTGGCGCCCGCCCTCGTCCTTGGAGAGAACGTAGACGCGAGCCATGAAGTGAGTGTGCGGAGTGATCGAGCCCGGCTTGGCGAGCACCTGTCCGCGCTCGACCTCCTCGCGCTTGACACCGCGCAATAGCGCGCCCGCGTTGTCGCCGGCCTGGGCGAAGTCGAGCGTCTTGTTGAACATCTCGAGGCCCGTGACGACGGTCTTGGCGACCTCGGGATGAATACCGACGATCTCGACCTCGTCGCCGCTCTTGATCTTCCCCTGCTGGATGCGACCGGTCACGACGGTACCGCGGCCGGTGATCGTGAAGACATCCTCGATCGGCATCAGGAACGGCTTGTCGACATCGCGCTCGGGCTCCGGAATATAGGAGTCGACCGCTTCCATGAGCTCGTTGATCTTGGGTGTCCACTCCGGGTCGCCTTCCAGCGCCTTGAGCGCGGAGAGCGTAATGACCGGAATATCGTCGCCGGGGAACTCGTTCTTGGTGAGCAGGTCGCGCACTTCGATCTCGACCAGCTCGAGAAGTTCCGGATCGTCGACCATGTCGGCCTTGTTGAGGGCCACCACGATGTAGGGCACCTCGACCTGACGGGCGAGCAGGATGTGCTCACGCGTCTGCGGCATCGGGCCGTCGGCGGCCGAGACGACGAGAATCGCTCCGTCCATCTGGGCTGCGCCGGTGATCATGTTCTTGATGTAGTCGGCATGCCCAGGGCAGTCGACGTGCGCGTAGTGCCTGTTCGGAGTTTCGTACTCGACGTGCGCGGTGTTGATGGTGATACCGCGTTGGCGCTCTTCAGGCGCGTTGTCGATCGAGTCGAAAGAGCGGAAAGTGGTATTCAGTCCCTGCTCCTGCAGGACCTTTGTGATGGCCGCCGTCAGCGTCGTTTTCCCGTGGTCGATATGACCGATGGTGCCGATGTTGAGGTGCGGCTTGGAGCGCTCGAATTTCTGCTTTGCCATGTTTTTTCCTCCGGAAAAACGTCCTAGTCTGACTGGTGGAGAATCCTTAGCTGTTACGGTCTCGCGACATAGTATTCAGAAGCTCTTGAGGTACTTCTGCGTAATGGTCGAACTGCATGGTGAAAGTCGCCCGACCCTGTGACATCGAGCGAAGATCGGTAGCGTAGCCGAACATCTCGCCCAGCGGCACACTGGCCTTCACCAGCTGGGCGGTTTTCGTCGGCTTTAACTCCTCTACGCGGCCGCGACGGGCGTTGAGATTGCCCATCACGTCGCCGAGGTAATCCTCGGGGGTTTCGACCTCGACGGCCATCATCGGCTCGAGGAGTTTCGGGTTGGCGCGCTTCATCGCCTCTTTGAAAGCAATCGAGCCGGCGATCTTGAAGGCGCGCTCGCTGGAGTCGACCTCGTGGTAGGAGCCGTCGATGAGCTCGACCTTGGCGTCCACCACAGGGAAGCCCGCCAGTACACCCGCGGCCATCGCTTCTTCTATCCCCGCGTTGACCGAAGAAATGTACTCCTTGGGGATTTTCCCGCCGACGATCTTGTCGGTGAACGAGTAACCCTCTCCCGTGCCCGCCGGCTCCAGGTTGATGACGACGTCGCCGTACTGGCCCGAGCCGCCGGTCTGGCGAACGAACTTGCCGCGGATCTTTTCAACTCTCTTGGAAACCGTCTCGCGATAGGCGACCTGCGGCCGGCCGATGTTGGCCCCGACGTTGAACTCGCGCATCAGCCGATCGACGATGATCTCCAGGTGCAACTCGCCCATGCCGGAGATGATCGTCTGGCCGGTTTCCTCGTCCTGGCGCACGCGGAAGGTCGGGTCCTCTTCAGCTAGACGCGCGAGAGCGTTGGTGAGCTTGTCCTGGTCGCCCTTGGTCTTGGGCTCGATGGCGATGAAGATGACCGGGTTTGGGAAGGTCATCGTCTCCAGCAGCATCGGCGCCTTCTCGCCCGTAAGCGTGTCGCCGGTGGTCGTGAACTTGAGCCCAACCGCGGCTGCGATCTCGCCGGGGCCGATCTCGGCCCGCTCCTCGCGGTGGTTGGCGTGCATCTGCAGGATGCGGCCGATGCGCTCGGTCTTGCCGTTCGAGGCGTTGAGCACGCGCTGACCGCTCTTGGCCTTGCCGGAGTAGACGCGGAAATAGGTGAGCTTGCCGACGAAGGGATCGGACATGACCTTGAAGGCGAGCGCCGTAAAGGGCTCGTCCTCCGAGGCCGCGCGCTCCATCTCCTCGCCGCTCTTGGGATTGATGCCGCGCACCGGCGGAACGTCCAGCGGACTCGGCAGGTACTCGATAACCGCATCGAGGAGCGGCTGCACGCCCTTGTTCTTGAAGGCGGAGCCAAGCAGAACCGGAGTCACACCGTTGGCCAAAGTGCCGCGCCTGAGCGCGCGACGAACCATTTCCGGGGTCACCGACTCCTCGTCCTCGATATAGGTCTCCATCAGCTCGTCATCGAACTCGGCGACCCTGTCGATCAGCAGGTGGTGGTAGGTATGCGCCTGCTCGGCGAGCTCGGCTGGAATCTCGATGATCTCGGGATTCTCGCCCAACTCGTCCTTCCAGACGATGCCGCGCGGCTCGACCAGGTCGACGACACCGATGTGCTGACCCTCCTGCCCGATCGGGATCTGCACGGGAACGGGAACCGCTCCCAGGCGATCGACCATCGACTGAACCGAGGCGAAGAAGTCGGCGCCGGTGCGATCCATCTTGTTGATGAAGGCAATACGCGGAACTTCGTAGTGATCGGCCTGGCGCCAGACCGTCTCGGATTGAGGCTGAACGCCCGCGACGGCATCGAAGACGGCGACCGCGCCGTCGAGGACGCGGAGACTGCGCTCGACCTCCATCGTAAAGTCCACGTGCCCGGGCGTATCGATAATGTTGATACGAAAACCGTGCCACTCCGCCGTCGTCGCCGCCGACGTAATCGTGATACCGCGCTCCTGCTCCTGAGCCATCCAGTCCATGGTCGCGGCGCCCTCGTGTACCTCGCCCATCTTGTGAGTGCGGCCGGTGTAGTAGAGGATGCGCTCGGTCGTCGTCGTCTTACCGGCGTCGATGTGCGCCATGATGCCGATGTTGCGCACGCGATCAAGGCCCACGGCCGTGCTGGTCTTCGTCATTGTGGCCATCACCAGCGGTAGTGCGCGAAGGCTTTGTTGGCCTGCGCCATTCGGTAGATGTCGTCCTTGCGCTTGTAGGCGCCGCCCTGCTGCTCGAGCGCATCAAGGAGCTCGCCGGCGAGCTTCTCCGGCATTCGCTTCTCACGGCGCAGACGAGCAAAGGTGATAAGCCAGCGGATAGCGAGTGTGCGTGCGCGGCGAGGCGGAACCTCGACCGGAACCTGGTAGTTGGCGCCGCCGACGCGGCGTCCGCGAACCTCAAGCACCGGCGTCAGGGTCTTGATCGCCTGCTCGAGCACCTCCACCGGAGGTTTGCCGGTGCGCTCGGAGACAATCGAAAGCGCGTCGTAGACGACCTTCTCGGCCATCGAGCGCTTGCCCTCGCGCATCACACGGTTAATCACCTGGGCAACCAGGGTGGAGCTATAGACCGGATCCGGCTCGACCTTGCGGGGCGTTATCTCAGCACGACGCGGCATCGTTACCTATGGCCTCTTCGCACCGTACTTCGAACGACCCTGGCGACGATCGCCGACGCCGGATGTATCGAGGGCAGCCCGAACTACTTTGTAACGAATGCCCGGCAGATCCTTGACGCGACCACCGCGGATCAGTACGACCGAGTGCTCCTGCAGGTTGTGGCCTTCGCCGGGGATGTAGGTCGTAACCTCCATACCGTTCGTCAAGCGAACGCGCGCGACCTTACGCAGAGCCGAGTTCGGCTTCTTCGGTGTGGTCGTGTAGACGCGCGTGCAAACGCCGCGCTTCTGCGGAGCACTACGAAGCGCGGGCGTCTTGGTCTTCGTCTTTTTCGAGACGCGACCTTTACGGATGAGCTGATTTACGGTGGGCATAGAGTTAGTGCGAGTGCCTTCTTACACAGCAAAGGCCAGCGGGCGACGACCCGCCAACCGGACTGCGGATGCTAGCGGAGGCCAGCTCTAGCGTCAAACGGCCACCGCTTGCCCGCCCGCCCCAGATAGGCGCGCGCAAGCAGCTGCACACTCTAACGAATCGAGCGTGTCCGAGAGCGCTCTGGGTAGACAGCTAGCGCCCGGAATAGTCGTCGCGCAGCGATAGAAACGGCAGGCGCCCGCTCGGATCGACGACCTGAACGAGCGGCATCCTGTCGCCGGTACAGCTGGTACGTCCTAGCCCGACCTTCTGCTCGCTCAACGACCAGACCGCAAAGGCGTCGCTTCGCTCCGACTCGACGAGCGCTGCCCGAATCGCGTTTCGAACGACGCTGAGCGGGAGCCGCCCGAGCGTCGTCGTCGCTTTGATCGGGCTGACCCGGAAGCGGCCCACCACCGTTGGCAGCGTGTTTTCGGAGCCTGTCGCGAATCGATAAAGCACAGACGGCGAGTGCGAGCCGAGTGCATATCCCTTAGTTCGACCTCCGAGCCAGCTCGCCGTCGGACGAACCCGGACGAGGCGCACGAGCTCGCCGCCGTGATCGCGGTAGTAGCGCTGGATATCGGCGGCAGAAGGCGTTCTCACGCGCAACGACGCCGACAGCGTCCTCTCTCGCAGCTCATCCGAGATGATCGCACTGGCAATCGTCCGTGACGCTCCGGCGCCGGCGAGAGCTCGGCGATACGAGGACACGCTTCCGGCGAAGCGCAGAGCGATAATCGCGCGTTCGGTAGCCAGAACGCGGGCCCTCGACACCTTTGCCTCAACGCTCTCGACCGCCCGGGCGTAGAGGAGACTCAAGGCCTTGTCCTGATCCTTGGTGACGTGCGCGAGCGCGGCCACCTGAGCATCGGTCAGGCGGCGCGGGCCGACGCGGCAACGGGTTCCCCGCGGCAGAATCAAATTCGCCTCGCTGAGCGAGGAGTTGAACTCCGGGCCCGCGAGCGTAAGGGCGTCGCAGAGCGAGCTCGAACGCGTCCAGAGGTAGACGCAGGCGGCCGTCTCATTGTCGGGATCATAACTAGCGGCGCCACCGCCCCAGCCCCACGACCAGATCGAATCGATCAGGGTTTCCCGGGCGACCTGCCGGGCGGCCTGCGCCTGCCACTTGACCACCCTCCACCAGGCGCTCGCCGGCTCGAGACCGTCGCGCCCTCCCGAGCCGCCGCTCATCTGAAAGCCGAGCATGACACCAACCCTGGCGGGCTTGACGCCGATCGAGGTAAGGCTCGATATCGCCCGCCGCAGCGCCAGGCGCAGCTGCCTGCTGCCCGCGATCGCCCCTTGCGCATAGACCTTGCGCGCGGATGGGTAGACCTCGAGAACGACGGTGCCGTAGCCAGCCAGGCGCCGCCAGATCGAGGGGGCGATGCTGCCAACAGCGATCTTGCGTGGGACGAGCAGGTAAGGGTGGGCACCGCGACTCGCCAGCGTCTGCATCATCGTCAGCACGTTCTGCTCGTATCGAGCGGCCTGCTCGGCCGTCCAGGGCGCTAGAGAGTCGGCGGCAAAGAACTCGTTCTCGGCGATGATCGGCGTCGCGCAGCCGGTTCTAGCGACGGCGCGATCGAAGCGATCGTTGCTCTCGGCGACGACGGTCTGGAGGTCGAGTGGATCGGTCGGCGTGCCGACCCGATCCTTCATGTTGAGGTCGAAATAGACGGTCGCAGCTCCCGCGGCACGAAGTTGAGGCATGACCGTCGGGCTCGACCCCGCCGCGATCACGCCGGGACGGGCGAAGAGCTGCCAGAACGGCACCAATCGGTCGGCGTAGTCGATCCACAGAGGGAGATTGCCGGGCATGGCACAGGGGGGCTCAGCTGCCTTCTGGCTCTCCTTTGCCAGACGGAGCGCTTGCTCCCTCTTCGCGCTCGCCGAAGAGCCCGATTGCGGAAACGCGACGACGGCCGCCAGACAGAACAAGGCGGCCGTTAAGACGAACGATCTGACTCGGTAAAAACTCAGAGCGAAAGTCTGGCATAGAAAAAGGAAGGCCGCGGAACTCTATCCGCGGCCTTCCCGAGAACTGCACTCTCACAGAGACTACTTCTCTTCTGGTGAACCGTCCCCGTCGACGTCGACGTCGGCCGGGACTCCGGCCTCCGGCTCTTCGTCCACCTCGAGCGTTGCGAGCCCGCCGCCGGCATCCGAGCCGATCTCCTCGAGCTCGGCGAGTAGCTGCTCGCCGGTCTCCGGGCGAACGAAGGCGGCCACCGGCACCTTCTCGGCCGGCTTGATCTCGATCGTGCGGTAGCGCTTGAGACCAGTTGCCGCCGGAATCAGCTTGCCGATGATCACGTTCTCCTTGAGGCCGACCAGGCGGTCGGTCTTGCCCTCGATCGCGGCGTCGGTGAGCACCTTGGTCGTCTCCTGGAAGGAGGCGGCCGACAGCCACGACTCGGTGGCGAGCGAAGCCTTGGTGATACCGAGGATGAGCGGATCGTAGGTCGCTTCCTCCTTACCCTCGGCGCTTGCTCTGGCGTTCTCGCGCTCGACGACGGAACGATCGGCGAGCTGGCCCGGCAGTAGGTCGGTCTCGCCTGAGTTGTCGACGCGTACCTTCTTCAGCATCTGGCGCACGATCAGCTCGACGTGCTTGTCGTGGATGTCGACGCCCTGCGACTTGTAGACCTTCTGTACCTCGCCGACGAGGTAGAGCTCGGTCGCCGTAGGGCCTTTCAGCTCCAGCAATTCGGACGGCGAGAGGGAGCCGCTGTTGATCGCGTCACCGGGCTCGACGATCTGTCCGTCCGTAACGAGTAGCCGCGTCCGCCGCGGGAACGAGTACTCCTTCGGCTGCAGCGGTTCGCCCTTGTCGTCGACTCCATCCTGATGCACGAGCACGTGATAGCCACGCTCGCTCGTCTCGATCTCTACCCGTCCTGCCACCTCGGCCAAGCGCGCGGCTCCCTTCGGGTTTCGAGCCTCGAAGATCTCGACAACGCGCGGCAGGCCGTGCGTGATGTCGGCGCCGGCGACGCCGCCGGTGTGGAAGGTGCGCATGGTCAGCTGCGTGCCGGGCTCGCCGATCGACTGGGCGGCGATGATGCCGACCGCGTCGCCGATCTCGCACAACCCGCCCGTGGCCAGGAAAGTGCCATAACAGGCCTGACATACGCCGAACTCGCTACGACACTTGAGCACCGAGCGAACGGGCAAGGTCGCCGTCTGCGCGAGCTCACCAAACTCCTCGATGATCGCACGCAGAACCGGATTGGTGAGCAACGTTCCCTTCTCGGCAATCACCGTCTTGCCCGGCTT
>DATCCQ010000221.1:0-9601 GCA_036511185.1 Gaiellaceae bacterium | reverse complement strand
TCTTCTGACTCCCTCGAAGAGCCGAGAAGCGCGGACGGCGACGGAGATCCGCACTCGCTCGAAACAGCGCCACAGCTGCTTGCCGGCGCCCTTGTGGCGCCGCTTGACCCGAGCGGACTGCCGCACCGCCTGGCGGCGCTCGTCGCTGCGGCGACGGGAGCCGAGCAGGTGCTGCTCTGGCTGGGCGACCACCCGAACAGCGTGCAACTCGGAACACCCGTGGTTCTTTCTTCCTCCGATCTCGACGCCGCCCGCGAGCGGGCTCGTCGCGCGCTCGAGCAGGGCAAGCCTCTACGCGAGAAGCTGCCCGCAGCGCTGGTCGTCGCTATGCCTCTTGGGCTTGTGCCGCTAGGCGTTCTGGAGGCGCGATTCAAAGAGCGAACGCAGATCGGCGACGGCGAGATCGAGGCCTTGCAGATGCTTTCCGCCCGCGTCGCCGGGGTGCTCGAAGAAGCCGCGCTGCGCCGCGAAACCGTGCTGGAGCTGAAGCGCACCCAGGCGCTTCTCTCCTTCAGCGGCCAGGCCATGTCACAGCTCGCGGTCGAGCCGACACTCAACGCCGCCGTAGAGCAGATCGCCGACCTGCTCGGAATCGAGCGCGTCGCCGTCTATCTGAACGGCGAGGATGGTCTGCGCAGCGCCGCGGCCCGAGGCCTCCACGGCAAGCACGAGCGCATCGCCGCCCGACTGCTCGAGCTGGGGCTCGCCTCCGGCCGGCTCTCGGGCGGTGTGACCGTCGCCGATGCTCTCGCCGACGAAAGGCTGGAGTCGCTGCGCGACGTTCTTGCCGAGTCGGAAGTGGAGGCGGTCTTCGCCCTTCCGCTCGAGGCGGCGAACGAGGTGATCGGGCTGCTCGCTCTCTACCCGAGTAAAGACCGAGTTCCAGACGAGAGTGAGCGCACGTTGCTGGAGGCGCTTCGCAATCAGCTGGCCGTTGCCGTACACCGCGCGAGCCTGCACGAGCAGGCGACTCTCCTCGGCAGCGAGCTCCAGCACTCGCTCCGGGCGGAACGGCAAGCGGCGGCTCAGCTGCGCGCGCTGTACGAAGTCTCACGCGCCTTCGCGCAGAGCCTGTCGCTACAGACCACGCTGGAAGCGGCGGCGAAGACCATCGCCGAGCTGGTGGGGGTCGACGTTGCCGTCCTCTACATGCCCGACGAGCGCCAGGAGAAGCTGGAGGCGCGGGCTCATCACGTTTCGCGAGCAGATCTGGATGAGCCGATGGGGGCGATTCTCGGCCGGCCGCTACCGCTCGCCGGCGACATCGCCCGCGTGATCAGGGATGGGCTCGTGTTGCGGCTAACGTCCGAGACGGCCGAAGCGGACGATTCGCTGCGCCTGCTCGGGCCGTTTCTGGAGCGAGGCTCGACGGCGATCGTACTTCCCGTCGCCACGCCGAAGGAAGTGCTGGCGACGGTCACCCTGATCTCTCTCAGCCCTGAGCGACCGATCCGCGACGAGACGATCGAAGTGGCGCTCGCCATCGTGGGACAGGCGGCGCTGGCAATCGACAACGCACGCCTCTACGAGCAGCAGAAGGCCTTCGCGGATGCCATGCAACGCTCGCTTCTGCCCGACTACGAGCCCGAGATCGAGGGCCTGGACGTCGGCGCCGTCTACGCCGCCTCGGCTCGTTTGGAGATCGGCGGCGACGTCTACGACTTCATGGTGCTCGAGGACGGGGCACTGGCGGTTGTGCTCGGCGACGTGACCGGGCACGGTGTCGACGCGGCCGCCGACATGGCGATGGTCAAGTTCACCTTCCGCTCGCTGGCTCGGCGCTATCCCGAGCCGGGAGCGTTTCTGGCCGCCGCGAACGAGGTCGTGCTCGAGGAGGTCGAGCTGGGCAAGTTCGTCACCATGATCTATCTGAAGGTCGATCCGGCGAGGACCGAGCTGGCCTGCGCCAGTGCCGGTCATCCTCGGCCGCGCCTGCTGCGCGCCGACGGCAGTGTCGAGTCACTACCCGTGGGCGGCCTCGCGCTCGGAATCATCGGCAACCAGGTTTACGAAGAGATCCGCATTCCCTACGCGCCGGGCGACGCGGTCGTCCTGTACACCGACGGAGTGATCGAGGCTCGCCGCGACCGCGAGCTCTACGGCACGCCGAGGCTCGACGACTTTCTGCGCCGAAACTCGCATCTGGGTGCCAGGGAGCTCGCCGATGCCGTGCTCGCCGACTGCCGCGAGTTCGCCGGCGGCCTGCTGCTCGATGACTGCGCCGTGGTTGTCGTCCGGGCTCGCTGATGACCGAGCCGGCTCTGTCTGAAAGCGGACGCGGCGCTCTGCGCCGCCCTGTTTTACTGCTCTTCGTCTTCCTCGCCGGCAGTGGCTCGATGGCGACCGAGATCTGCGCCTCGCGCCTGCTTGCTCCCTATTTCGGCGATTCGACGATGGTCTGGGCGAACATCATCGGGCTCATCCTGGCGTCGCTCTCGCTGGGTTACTGGCTGGGCGGCAGGCTTGCCGATCGCCGTCCGAGCCCCACCCTGCTGGGCGCGGTCGTGCTCGCCGCGGCGCTATGCGTGGCGGTCGTACCGTTTGTGGCGCACCCGCTGCTGGAGCGCGGCGCAAACGGAATCGGGCAGCTGGCCGTCGGCGCGGTCGTCGGATCGTTCTTCGCGGCGCTAATCCTCTTCGCCCCTCCGGTAGTGGCGCTCGGCATGGTCGCGCCGTTTGCGATCAGGCTTTCGTTGGATCGCGCAAGCGAAGGCACGGCCGGCGACACGGCGGGAACGGTCTTTGCGCTCTCTACCGCGGGCAGCCTGCTGGGTACCTTCGTGCCCGCGCTCCTGTCGATTCCGCTGGTCGGAACGCAGCGCACGCTACTCGGCACGTCGATGCTGCTCGCGGCGACGAGCGCGCTCGTGCTGGGGCGCCGGGGACTGGTGCCGGTCGCCTGCATCGCGGCGCTCGTCGCACTGCCGCCGGGGGCGATCAGGCCCGGAAGCGGCGTCCTCTACGAGGGCGAGTCCGCCTATCAGTTCGTCCGCGTCGTGCAAGACGGAAACGAGCGCGTGCTGGAGCTGAACGAGGGCGTAGTCGCGCACTCCGTCTATGACCCCAGGGGCGTGCTCACGGGCGGCTACTGGGACCTCTTTCTCGTTCCGCCGTCACTCCTCGACCACCCGGTGAGGCGCGTTGCGATCCTCGGCAACGCCGGCGGCACGGTCGCCCGCGCCTACCGCCGCTTCTATCCGCAGGCGCGCATCGACGGTGTCGAGATCGATCCCAAGGTCAGCTCGATCGGCGAGCGCTTCTTCGGCCTCCGGCCCGGTCCTCTGCTGCATCTGTACAACGAAGACGCTCGGCCGTTCCTGCTCAGTCACGAATTTCGCTACGACATCATCTGCGTCGATGCCTACCGACAGCCCTACGTGCCCTTCTACCTGGCGACGCGCGAGTTCTACGAGTTGGTTCGATCGCGCCTTCGTACAGGTGGGATCGTCGCCCTGAACGTCGCCTCGCTGCCGCGTGACCATGCCCTGGTCGAGCAAACGGCAGGCACGCTGGCCACCGTATTCAACCGCGTCTACCGCTGGCAAGCGCTTCGCTTCAACGCGCTCGTGATCGGCCTCGACCGTCCGCTCACGCCCGCTTCGATAACTCGCGCTCGCCACGCCGCTCCCGCTCGCCTGCGCCCGCTCGTCCGGCTGCTCGAGCGCCAGGCCGAGCCGGTCGCGCCCGCGCACGACCCCTGGACCGATGACCGCGCCCCGGTCGAGTGGGTTGTCGACCGGATGATCATCAACGCGGCCAGAGAGGGCGCCTCGCTCGACGAGGAGCGGACGCTTCCAACCGCGCCATGACGGAGTCGCTGCTGCGAGAAACTGGGCGGCCGCTTGTGATCGGCCACCGGGGCCTGCCGTTGCTGGCGCCGGAGAACACGCTGCGCTCGTTCGAACTGGCGCTCGAGCACGGAGCCGACGGCTTCGAGGTCGACGTCGTGGCTCTCGCCGACGGGACGCTTGTGGCCGGGCATTCGCTCGATCTGTCCGAGCTCTGTCACGGCGCTGCCCACGGTAACGCCGGCCTACGCTCGCTAGACGAACTGCAACAGCTTGATGCCGAGCTGGTCACGCTCGAGCAGGTTCTGGAGCTCGCCGAGGCGCGACTTGCCGCGGGCCCGCTATTGATCGACCTGAAGAGTCGGGGCGGCGAGCGCGCTCTGATCGCAGCGCTGCGCAGGCACGGACTTCAGGAGCAGACGCTGCTCTGCTCGCTCGAGCGGTCGCAGCTTGTTTGCCTGCGCGAGCTGGCTCCCGAGATCACCCGTAGCCTCTCCTATCCCGCCGATAGGCAACGCCTTTCCGAGCGCCGGATGATCGCGCCGTTCGTGCCGCTGGCCCTGCGCGGTTTCAAATTGCTGTTGCGTTGGCGAATCCGCGCCTGGGTCGAACAGACCGGCGCCGCCGCTGTGACTCTTCACTACGGCGTTGTCGGCGACGATCTGGTGCGAAGGTGCCACGAGCGGGGAATAGCCGTGTTTGCCTGGACGGTGGACGACGCGGACGTTCGGCAGCGGCTGGTGAGGGCAGGTGCTGACGCTATTATCACGAACGATTCGAGGCCCTATTCGCGAAAGCACGATGAGATCGAGTAAAAAGACCAACTTCGCCTTAGGGCTTCTACTTGCGATCGCCGGCCTGGTCGCATCCTTCGCGGTAGTCGCAACCGCTCCGGCTCAAACCGCCGACGAAACAACGAGCACGTCTACCGACACTACGGCTGCCACCACGACCGCCCCGACTACCTCTCCGACGACCACTCCTCTCGACATTGCCAGTGACGTAACCGTCGGTGGCGTTCCGGTTGGAGGAATGGGCTTCGGCATCGCCAGAGCGACGATCAAGGCTGCTTTCGACAAGCAGCTCGTATTGCGCATCGCCAGCAAGCGAGTAGCGATGGCGCCGAGCGACATCTCAGCGTATGCAGGCATCGAGCGTGCGCTCAAAAGAGCCCAAACTGCGGCGCCCGGTACCGCGGTATCGCTCGCTGTCAGCGTCAACGCCTACAAGCTGCATAAGTACGTGCTCAAGCTCGGTCAGCGCTTCAACCGCGCGCCGGTCGACGCCCAGGTCTTCCTGCGCAATATGCGCCCGCGCATCTCGCAGGGGCGCCCCGGCTGGACGGTCAAGGTGAACGCGTCACAAAGAGCGATTCGAGCCACTCTGGCGGCCAACCGGCGCTTCGCGCTGGTGCTGCCGCTGAAGAAGATCTCGAGGCGCCTGACCAAGGCGAATTTCGGCTTCGTGATCGTCATCAGACGCGGCTCTAATCGCCTTTTCCTGTACAAAGGCGAGCACTTCGTGAAGCGTTTCTCGGTGGCGACCGGGCAGTCGGCTTACCCGACGCCGCTCGGGCACTACGAGATCGTCGTGAAGTGGGCGAACCCCTGGTGGTATCCGCCCAACTCGGCTTGGGCGCAAGGTGAGAAGCCGGTTCCGCCCGGGCCGGGTAATCCGCTCGGCACGCGCTGGATGGGCCTATCGGCCTCGGGAGTCGGCATCCACGGTACGCCCAACTCGGCCTCGATCGGCTATTCGCTCTCGCACGGCTGCATTCGCATGTACATCTCCGATGCCGAGTGGCTGTTCGTCCACGTTAGCGTCGGGACGCAGGTCTTCATCATCGCGCAGTAGCGGCCGCTTTTGTCGTCTCTCGGCGTCGATTCGGAGTGTCCGAGCGCCCTCGATCCGAGATCCAAACAGCGAACTAGCCCGTGTTACGCTGCGATGGTGTTGAAGATCCTGTTACTAGGGGTCGATCCTCTTTTCACCGGGACGCTGAGCCAGATCCTGGCTGGGCATCAACTGACCTCGAGCGAGAGCATCGAGGCACCCGACATCGTCATCGTCGACGTCACGCGTGTCGAGCCGGGAGAGATAGCCGACGCCTACCCCGAGACACCGATCCTCGGCTATGCCGGCCATGCCGATCCTTTCAGGCTGCGCGCGGCCGAGGAGGCCGGCCTCGATCGCGTAGTCGATCGCTCACTGCTGGTCGAGAACGCCGAGCAGCTGATCTCGGAGCTGATAGTGGAATGAAGCGCGGCGACTTGCCACCGACGCTCACCGCGTCGCTAGAGTACGCCGCATGACTTACGTCATCGCCGAGCCCTGCATCGACGTCAAAGACCAGGCGTGTGTCGATGTCTGCCCCGTGGACTGCATCCACGAGGTCGATCGCATACTCGTCATCGACCCCGAGGAGTGCATCGACTGCGGCGCCTGCGAGCCGGAGTGCCCTGTCGAGGCGATCTTCCCCGAGGACGCCCTACCCGCCAAGTGGCAGGCCTTCGTCGGCATCAACGCGGCCTACGGCCAGGGTGTGGATGCCGTCGACGCGCTCGTCACGGCCTACTCCGCCGCGCACGGTTCCTAGCAGAAGCTCGGGAGCGTTTCGTTTCCAGCCGATCCGCCGCTTCAGTTCGTCAGCGCTCGGCGGCGTAAGCAGGAACGACAACCCGCACCACCGTACCGCCGCCGCTGGCAGCGCGCACGCTGACCTTGGCGCCGAGCACGCGCGCCCGCTCGTCGATCGTCTCGTAGCTCGTGCGCCGGCGCTCGCCCGGGGCGTTGTCGGCGACGATCAGCTCGACTCGACCGTCGGAGAGCTCGTGCAGGGCCACCGCTAGACGGGTTGGCGGGCCGCGCCTGATGGACTGGTGAAAGGCTTCGCGGATGATCTGGTAGAAGACGACCTGAGCTCGCTCGGCCAGGTTCTCGGCGAAGCCAGTCTCGAGCTCGATGTGAATCTCGTTGGCGATACCGACGTCGTCGGCCAGCGCCTTCACGGCCGGCTCGAAGCCCTGGTCGCGTAGCACCACCGGCTCGAGATTGAAAGAGAGATCACGCAGGTCCTTGATCGTCGAGCGCTGTCGCTTGAGCACCGCCTCGATCACCTGCGCGGCCTCTTCTAGGTTGCCGCTCGTCAGCTGGTGCAACGCCGCGTCGAGCATCAGGGTAATTCCCGAGAGCGATTGCACCGGGCCGTCGTGGAGGAAGAGCGAGATTCGCCTGCGCTCCTCTTGTTCGGCGGCGATCAACTGGTCGGCCAGGCGGGTACGCTCGCTCTCGTACTCCTGCTGCTTGGCGCCGCGCTCCTTCTTCTCGAGCGCTTGCTCGCCTTTTGCCCGATCTGTTCCGGCCACTCGCTTCTCCATTGGTCGCGACTGCGCCAGGAGACTAGTCGATGATCGATTCCCGCAGCGCTATCGCCACGGCGTGCGTGCGGGTGTCGGCCTCGAGCTTGGCAAGGATGTGGCGGACGTGGCTCTTGACGGTCTCCTGGCTGATGAAGAGCTTTCCTGCCACTTCCACGTTCGACATTCCGTTGGCTAGGAGTTGGAGGATCTCGCGCTCGCGCGTCGTGAGCATGTCCTCTTTGTCTCTGGCGTTAAGGAAGGTAGGCATCAGCGCCGGGTCGACATACCCTTCTCCCTCGGCGACCTTCTCGATCGCCCGGAGTAGCGTCTGATGGGGGGCTTCTTTGAGGATGTAGCCCTTCGCGCCGGCCTCCAGCCCGCGTCCGAGCAAGCTGCGCTCATTGTGAGCCGTGAAGAGAAGAACCGCGCTCTCGGGCGCCTTCACCATTATCTCGCGCGTCGCCTGCAGCCCATCCATGCCCGGCATACGCACGTCCATGATCACGACGTTGGGGCGACGCCTCTCGGCCAGCGCCACGGCACTCGCTCCGTCGGCCGCCTCGCCGACGACGCGGATATGCGAGGCACGCGAAAGCGAAAGCCGCAACCCTTCGCGTACTACCTCATGGTCATCGACGATCAGGCAAGTGATGTCCTGTGGCACGGGTTGACTCTCGTTTCTTGTGCTGACCGGGTTTATTGACGCCTCTTCAGCCCGCGATGCCCTTTGCCGGGGCCTTCTGCGGTCTCGATGCGGTATCGGCGCTCATGGCCGTGCACTTGAGTATGGGGGATCCAATATCTGCCCCTTTTGGGGGATCAGACCCCTCTGCCGCCGGCAAATACGGCTCAGTCACAGGGTTTCGGCAATCTCGTCGAGCCGAAAGAAAAGGCGGACGATTAGCAGCGGAAGGGCTTCGTTGTGAAATCGGGGCAAGAGGCGAAAGAATGGGCGCATGAGCCCGTCATTCAAGAAGAGCAGCTCGGAGAGAGTCGCGCCCAGACTGCTGGACACCTCTTGCATATACTTTTAAGCAGATCCCGCTTGGACGACGAGTCGCTTCCTCATAGACAGCCGCCAGAGGTGCGATCGTGACCTTGGCTCTCGAGCTCTTGGCCGTCGCGGCTCTGATTCTCTTAAACGCGTTCTTCGTGGCGGCCGAGTACGGCCTCGTGACGGCGAGGCGCACGCGCCTGCGCGAGCTCGAGCAGCAGGGCAGCCGGCGCGCCCGTCTGGTGCTCCGACTCACCTCCACGCCGTCGCACTTCATTGCCGCTATGCAGCTCGGCGTCACGGCCACCAGCCTCGGTATCGGCGCCCTCGGCGAGCCGGCCTTGGCGCGCGTCTTCGACAATGTGACCGCGACCATCGTCGCCTTCACGCTCGCCTTCCTGATCGTGACCTTCCTGCATGTGGTCGTTGGAGAGCTGATTCCGAAGGGCGTCGCGCTCAGCTACTCCGACCGGGTGGCGTTGGCGGTGTCGGCGCCGGTGCGGGCCTTCTTCTTCATCTTCAAGCCGCTCATATGGGTGCTCGAGCGCTCTTCCGAGCTGGCGCTCACGCTGCTCGGGATGAAGCCTCCCGAGGGCGGAACGCCGCCGCTCTCAGAGGCCGAGCTGCGCATGCTGCTCGAATCCTCGAGCGAGCACGGCGAGATCCAGAAGGAAGAGACCGAGATGCTCTACAAGGTCTTCGACTTCGCCGACAAGGAAGCCTCTGATGTGATGGTGCCGCGGCCCGAGGTCGTCGCGCTCTCGATTGACCTGCCGCCGGCCGAGTGCCTCGCCGCCGTCGTCGACTCGCCCTACACCCGCTACCCCGTCTATCGCGGCACGCTTGAGAACATCGTCGGCATCCTGCACGTGCGTGACCTCTTCTCACAGATGATCGAGGTTGGCATCGAGCGGGTGAATATCGAGGAACTACTGCGCGAGCCGCACCTGGTGCCCGAGACGAAGGACCTGGCCGCGCTCCTCGCCGACTTCCGCCGTACCGGTCAGCACATGGCGATCGTCGTTGACGAGTACGGCGGCATGGAGGGCATCGCCACGCTGGAAGACCTGCTCGAGGAGATCGTGGGCGAGATCGAAGACGAGTTCGATCTGCCCGACGAATCGGTAGAGCGGATAACCGAGGACACCATCCACGTCGACGGCACCTACTCGATCGACGACTTCAACGAGCAGTTCAGTACCGATCTGCCGGTCGAGGACTACCACACCCTGGCCGGATTCGTCTTCGGTCAGCTCGGCCATGCGGCCGTCCCGGGCGATGTCGTCGAGCATGACGGCTTGCACTTCGAGGTGCTCGAAGTCGAGGGCTCGCGCATCGACCGGCTAGTAGTGCGCTTCGAAAAGCGCAGTGCGAACGACTGAAACTCCGCGACTCTCGCTCGTACTAGCCGCCGGAGGAAACCAGAAGGCGAGCTTGGAACTCCTGGCGTTGGTTGAGAG
>DATCCQ010000220.1:0-2320 GCA_036511185.1 Gaiellaceae bacterium | reverse complement strand
TGCACCGCAGCGCCTTCTTCGTCGGTCACGTCCTGCAGACGTCGGTCACGATCACCATCCAGGCCGCGATCATCATCCTGCTGGCCTATGCCATGGGGGCCCACTATGCCAACGGTGCCCTTGGTGTACTCGTCCTGTTCGTCACCGCGGTACTGCTCGGTGGAGCCCTCAACGCCTTCTCGAACGGTCTCGCGCTGATCTTCCGCCGCGAGGAAACACTGATCGCGACTCTCAACGTCTTCATGCTGCCGCTGACCTTCCTCTCCACCGCCTTCATGCAGAAGAACATGATTCCGCACTGGATACAGGTCGCCGCCCGTTACAACCCACTCAACTGGGCTGTAGTGGCCTCGCGCGAGGCCATCACTCCCGGTACCGACTGGAACTCGGTCGGGACACACCTCGGCCTACTGGCCTTACTGCTGATCGTCAGCATGGCCTTCGCCATGAGCACGGTGCGCATTTACCAGCGTTCGATCTAGAAGCGCTCGGTCTTGGCTTGCTACTCGCTCCCCGAGCCGAGGTGTACTCGCGACGCGCGAGCAAGACGCAAGCCGGGCCCGCGAGCGGCGAACAGCACCAGTATCAGGCCACCGATTGCCCAGAGCGCGATCACGCCGAGCGCTTTACCCGTGTTGTTCCCATTGAAATAGACCGTGTTACGAACGAAGTTCACCGCGGCGCCGTTCGGGAGCACCCGAGCGACTTGGCGAAAGACGTCTGGCAGAAACTCCTGGCTCGAGGCGCCGCCCGCGGTCGAGTTCCCGATGAGTATGAGTACGAAAGCGGCAATACCGGTGCCGGCGAGACCAAAGAGCCCCTCGAGGCCGTAAGTGGTTAGCGCAATAGCCGCGGAGAAGAGAGCGCCGATTGCGAAGATCGCCCAGAAGTGCCCGGCAAGCGCACCGATCAGCGGCCCGACGGTCAAGGCGCCGACGAGCGCCGAACCGAGTGCGAAAAGCCCGGTCGCGAGCAGCCGATGAGCGAGCGAGGCGCCGCGACCGAAGAGATAGAGCAGGATGGCGAAGACGAAGCTGATGACGAGAAGGCCGAATAGAAAGGCGGAGCTTGAGAGCCCGCGCGAGTCGTTGGCGGGAAGGGGCCTGAGATCCCTGCTCTCGACCGTGACGCGCATGCCCGGCGGCGCCTTGGTCGCCATCATCGTGAAGGCGTGCTCGATTGCCTGCTGCGCGCCCGTCCCGGCGGCGCTCGCAGTCAGGAGTAGAGCCGTTTTCTTCCGCCCGATGAAGGCGCCGTAGACCGTGCGATCGAGCACCGCCGCCCGTGCGCTTACCGCGTTCGGATAGCTCCTCAGCGCAAAGGCGCCCGGGGCGGCCTCGTCGAGCTTCTGCTGGATAAAGACCTGCGCTATCGGCGATCCGACGTAGGCAACTCGCAGGCCGTGCGCCTTTGGAGCGTGCTGAGTGAAGACGTTGATCGAAACGAAGATGAAGCTGGCGACGACAAACAGCAGAGCGAGACGGATAAGCGATCGCAATAGCACTCGATCAGACACGGTTTCTCCTCACGGTTGTGGGGTTTTCACGCGCGGCAGAGGCAGAGTAAGCGATCGGCACGACACGAGCGCGCTCGCCAAGGGGCGCCGCACCGTCTTTCGGCGCGGCGCCCCTTGGCGATTTGAAGGTCTAGGCAGATGGCGCGGGCGCGGCTTTCGATCGCTTCAACCTGGCCCACAATCCAGAGACTTTCTCACCCGCAAGCACCAGCGCCAGACCGCCCAGCGCCCAGAGCGCAACCACCAGGATCGCCTGATGGGTATTGGCGCTGTCGAAATAGACGGTGTCTCGTACCGAGCGGATGAAGGGGCCGTTGGGCAAAACCTGGCCAATACCGCGGTAGAAGTCGGGCAGGAACTCCTGGTTGATCGAGCCGCCGGCGGTGCTGTTCCCGACCAGGATCAAGAGCAGGGTGGCCAAAGCCAGTCCAACGAAACTAAGCACGCGACAGAGGCCGTAGGTGACTAGCACGGTCATGGCGGCGTAGAGCGTGCCAAGAGCCGCGAGAACGAAGAAATGATGCGGCAGCGCACCAACAATCTGACCAACGGTCAGCGCCCCGAGTATTCCGGCGCCAAGCGAATAAGCCGCGCTCAATCCCAGCCGCCAGGGCAGTGAAAGTCCGTGCCCGAACAGGAAGAGGAGAACGGCGAAGAAGAAACTCGGGACGAGCAGGCCGTATTGGAAGGTGTAGCTCGAGAGCCCCTGCGAGTCGTGCGAGTCGAGCGCCACGACATCCATGGTTTCCAGTGGTTGCTTGAGCGTCTTGGATACCTCTTCGCCGAGACTGACAAGCGCCTTTT
>DATCCQ010000219.1:0-4341 GCA_036511185.1 Gaiellaceae bacterium | reverse complement strand
CGTTCGAAACGCAGGGCCCGGTCTGGCGGCTCGGAGGTAGGTCGCTGTGAGCGAACCGGTCTCCTGGCTACTCATTCGGCGCGGCTGGGAGGTTCTCGCCTCCGACGAAACTCCCGTCGGACGCATCGGCGCCGTTCGCGGCGAACCGACCAAGGACATCTTCAACGGCATCGTCGTTCGTGTGAACTCCGCTCCGCCTCGCTACATACCGGGCGAGTTCCTGGCCGAGATCGTCTCCGGACGGGTCACGCTGAAGCTAACCGCCGAGGAGTTCGAGGCCATTCCTCCTGAGCAGAAACGGCCTCTTGCGCCGAGCATCTCGCTACGCGAGTTTCTGCGCCGGTTCGGGCTGCGCTAGCGGCGAGAATCGACGCGCTTGAAGATCGCGGCAGGGTCGTTGGCGACGAGAGCTTGGTAGCTGCCCGGCTTCCGATAAGCGTCGCCCCAGGTCTGGCACTTGCGATAGCCGCGCAGAGCAGCGAGGTCAAACTCCGCGAGGAAGACGCCCTCGCCTTCGCCGGCTTCGACGAGCTTCTGATCCAAGTGCCCGTGCTCGCCGTAACAGATGCCGCTGAATGCAGCCGAGTGCCCGTTGCAGGCGTCGCGCGCATCGAACGGAGGCTCAGGCGTCGCATAGTTGGCCAGCGCGACCCCGACCATGTTTTCGAAGGCGCGGGCGCGAAACTGCCCGATTCGATCCTCGTCGAGCGGGCAGGCGTTCGGGGTGAGAATCAGTTCCGCCCCGTCAAGCATCAGCAGTCGCGCCGATTCCGGGAACTCGCGGTCGTAACAGATCATCAAGCCGACGCGCACCGTCCCTTCCTTCAGCTCGAGATCGGCGACGGGAAAGTCCGAGCCCGGCTCGAGCCCCGCCTCGATGCTGAAGTCGCAGGTGTGTACCTTCGCGTAGCTGAGCACTTTCCGTCCGCGGCGGTCGATCAAGGTCGCCGCGTTGCGCGGACTTCCCTGCCCGCGTTGGAGATAGGTGATCACGATCGCCATCTCCAGCTCTCCGGCTAGCTCGCAAAAGCGACCGACAAACGGACCATCCGTCTCGGTTGCGAGGGCTTCGTAAGCCTCGCGCGCAGTCTCGGGGTCGTCCCACCAGGCATAGCCGATCTGCCACATCTCGGGGAACAGCGCCAGGTCGGCGCCGAGCTTCGCCGCCTCACGGCAAGCCTTCTCCCCCTCGCTCAGAGCCCGCTCGGGATCGGCGCCGGGACTACGGAGCTGCAGTAAAGCGACGGTCAGCGGATCCATGATCAGGAACAGACTACCGTCGGCCCGAGCGAGCCTAGGGACCTACCGGAATAGGCCCTACGAAACACCGCGCGGCGGAAGCCGCCCTCCCGCCGCGCAGTCTGATCCCCCTCTTACTTCAGAACCGGATTGGCGTTCTGCGCCAGCTGCAGCGCCATCTCCGAGAACCGTTCGTTGGCTCCCCCAAGCACTGAAAAACGTTTGCGGCGCTCAACATCTCATTCTTGGCTCTTAGCGTCAAGTGGGAACAGCAAACGTTTGCCGCGCGCTGTTATGAGAAAACGCCATCTCGCCGTCCTGGAGCCAAAACGGTTAGCTACGCAGCGTCCCGCCGAAGCGTTCCGCCAGCGCTGTGACGATTTTCTCGCGCAGCGAGGAGGCCTCGGAATCCGAGAGCGTGCGCTCCTGCGACTGGAAGGCGACCGCAAAGGTGATCGACTTCTCTCCCTCGGTGAGCGGGGAGCCGCGGTAAACGTCGCTGACCTCCATTTCGCGCAGCTCTTCGCCGGCCGCCGCGTGCGCCGCCGTGATCATCTCACCGGCGAGCACTCCCTCGGCAACAACGAAGGAGAGATCCTGCTTGACCGCCGGGAAGGAGATGACGTCTGTATAAACGACGACGTCACTAGCCACCTCGGCGAGGGCGCCGAGATCAAGCTCGAAGGTCCCCCACTCTCCCTCGGCCAGCTCGGGATGGAGCTCACCGACCCAGCCGGCCGTGTCCACACGGGCGACTTTAAGCGGATGCAGGTAGGGCAGCTCGCCGCTCGGCTCGAAGCTCGGCTCCGGAGCCGCCAGAGCCCGATAGAGCGCCTCGACAGCGCCCTTGGCCCGCGAGAAGCCGCCCCAGGTCAGGCCGGCGATGCGCACCGGCTCGTCTGGTAACTCCGCTTTAGCGGGCAGATAGACGTGCGCGATCTCAAACAGGGCGATGTCCTCGTTGCCGGCGTCGAGGTTGCGCTTCAGCGAGCCGATCAGACCGCCCAGAATGGTTGTACGCAGCAGAGTTTGCTCGGCGGTGAGCGGATCGGGCAGGCGGATCGCGTTCTTGTCGGGGTCGCTCTCGACCAGCGAGTAGGTGTAGGCCTCGACGAATCCGAGACCGCTCAGGACGTCTTCGACCCGGCGGCGCAGCCGCTGCTCACGGGTCAGGCGCCCCCACATCGCGCGGCGCGCGGGCAACATGAAGGGAACCTCGTCGAGATGGACGCGGGCGATCTCCTCGACGAGGTCGATCTCGCGCGATACGTCGCGGGCGCGGAAGGTCGGAACGGTCACCGTCCAGTCCTTCGCCACGTCGAAGCCGAAGCGCTCGAGCAAGCTGCGCTGCTCGGCGGCGGGAATCGACACGCCGATCAACTCGTCAGCTCGCTCGGACCGGAAGCGAATAACAGGGCGCGCTGGTAGTTCGCCCTGAATGTCGGTGTGCCCGACCCAGCGCGCGCCCGCAAGCTGCACGATCAACTCGGTTGCCAGCTGGGCGGCCGGCCCGGCCAGATAGGGATCGACGCCTTTCTCCCAGCGGTTCGAGCCCTCGGTTCTCAGCTTCAACCGCTCCGAGCTTTCGAGGATGCCGACCGGTTCGAAGTTGGCCGACTCGAGCAGGATCGAGCTGGACGTGTCGGCGACCTCGCTCTCCTCGCCGCCCATGATGCCGGCGATCGCCATCGGCTTCGCTGCGTCGGCGATAACCAGGTCGCGCGGATCGAGCTTACGATCGACGTCGTCCAGAGTGCGCATCTCTTCGCCCGCGCGGGCGCGGCGAACGATCAGCTTCTGCTCGGCGAGACGCTCGAGGTCGAAGGCGTGAAGCGGGTTTCCGAGCGCCAGCATGACGTAATTGGTGACGTCCACTACGTTCGAGATGGGGCGCATGCCGGCACCGCTCAGGCGCGCCTTCAGCCAGGGCGGCGACTGACCTATCTTCACGTCGCGGAAGAGGCGCCCGACGTAGCGCGGGCAGCCCACCAAATCCTCTACGGCGACCTGCACGGGCTCGTCGGCCACCATCTCGGGGTCTGTTCCGGGCGGCGACGCAAGCTCGAGCTTGTAGAGAGCAGCGATCTCGCGCGCCAGGCCGTATACCGAAAGCAGGTCGGGCCGGTTGCCGGTTACCTCGAGCTCGAGAATTGCCTCGCCCAGAGCGAAGTGATCAGCCAGCAGCGAGCCCGGCTCCCAGTCGCCCGGCAGCAGCATGATGCCCGAGTGATCCTGGCTCAGCTCCAACTCGCGCTCGGACATGATCATCCCCTCCGAGACGCTGCCCCGGAGCTTGACCCGTTCCAGCTTCCTGCCGCCCGGGATTACCGCGCCGGGTAGCCCGACAGCGACCGTGGCGCCGGCGCCGAAGTTCCAGGCGCCGCAGATGATCTGGCGCGGCTCGGCCACGCCCACGTCGACCTTGCAGAGCTGCAGCCGGTCGGCGTTCGGATGCTTGCCGGCCTCGAGCACGCGCCCGACGCGGAAGTGTTCGAAGTTGCCTTCGCTGTCCGAGACGCCGCGCCAGGAGACGCGCTCGACCTCAGCCGTTGTGACCGCCAGTCGAGCCGCTAGCTCTTCAGGCGAGACCTCGATCGGTACGTACTCACGTAGCCAGCTGTAGGGAACTTTCATCTCAGAATTGGCGCGAGAAGCGCAGGTCGTTCTCCCACAGGAGACGGATGTCGGGGACACGGTGACGCAGCAACGCGATTCGCTCCAACCCGAGACCGAAGGCGAACCCAGAGACCTGCTCGGGGTCGTAGCCGACGAACTCGAGCACGTTCGGGTCGACGATACCGGCGCCGCCCATCTCGATCCAGCCGGACTGCTTGCAGACCGGGCAGCCCACTCCGTCGCACATGTGACAGGAGACGTCGGGCTCGATCGAGGGCTCGGTGAAGGGGAAGAAGTGGGTGCGGAAGCGCAGCTCGCGCTTCTCGCCGAAGAGGGCGCGCATAAGATGCAGCAGCGTCCCTTTGAGATCGGCCAGCGAGATGCCGCGATCGACGGCCAGGCCTTCGACCTGGTGGAAGACCGGGCTGTGGGTGGCATCGGGGGTGTCGCGGCGATAGACCCGGCCGGGCGAGATCATGTAGACGG
>DATCCQ010000218.1:0-10381 GCA_036511185.1 Gaiellaceae bacterium | reverse complement strand
CGCAACGCCGCCTACGGCGACTCGCTGGCGCGCCTGCTGGCCTTCTGCGGCAACGAGGTAGAGCGCGAGTACTACGTCAACGACCAGGGCACGCAGATCGACCTTTTCCGCGCCTCGGTGGAGGCGCGCCGGCGTGGGGAGGAGCCGCCCGAAGGCGGTTACCTGGGCGACTACGTCTTCGAGATCGCTCGCAGCAAGGGAGATCCGGTGCCGGCGATGGTCGAATCGATCGGACAAACACTGGAGCGCTTCCGCGTTCACATCGACAACTGGGCTTTCCAGAGCAAGATAGAGAAGCGCCTGCCGGCGTTGCTGGAAAAGCTCGACACCTACATCTCTGACGACGCGCTCTACATCCGCTCAACCGCCTTCGAGGACGAGAAGGATCGTGTGCTCGTGCGCTCGCCGGAGCGCGGCGGCAACCCGACCTACGAGGCGGCCGACCTTGCCTACTTGGCCGACAAGTTGGAGCGCGGTTTCGATCGGGCGATCTACGTACTCGGCGCCGACCACCACGGCGTACGCGAGTGGTTCCGGGTTGCGGCCCGCCTGCTCGGCAACGATCCCGACAAGGTCGAGGTGATCCTCTACCAGCTCGTGCACATCCTCGAGGGTGGGCGCACGAAGAAGATGTCCAAGCGCCGCGGCGACGTCGTACTTCTAGATGAGTTGATTGAGTCGGTCGGCTTGGACGCCAGCCGCTGGTACCTCGTTTCACGCGGGCCCGACCAGACAATCGAGCTCGATGTCGAGCTGGCCGCCGAGCACTCGCAGAAAAACCCCGTCTACTACGTCCAGTACGCCCACGCCCGCATCTCGAGCATCCTGGCCAAGGCCGGAGGAGCTATCGCGGCTGGCGCCGTGCCGCCGCAGGAACTGTCAGAGGAGGAGAGAGGCCTGCTCAAGCGCCTGATCGAGTTCCCCACGGTGGTGCGGGAGGCGACCGAGCGTCGCTCACCACAGGCGATTCCGACCTATGCGATCCGCCTCGCCGACGACTTCCACCGCTTCTACCACCGCCGCCGCGTGATCGGCTCGCGCGCCCAGTCCTTCCGGCTCGGCCTCTGCCAGGCGACCCGTTCGGTGATCGCCCGCTCGCTCGACCTGATCGGGGTCGAGGCGCCCGCGAAGATGTAAACGGCGCCGGCTCGCCACAGGTGCCCAGGACGATCCAGTTGGACAGGTAGCCTCCGGGTCGTGGTCACCGATCGTCAGGCACGCGTCGCGCTTACCGCCAACTTCGCTTCCACGGGCGTCCTCGTTGGCAGCTGGGCGGCGCGCATTCCGGCGGTGAAGAGCGAGTTTCACTTCTCGCTCGCCCGGCTCGGCTTGACGCTCGCCTGTATGACGATCGGCGCTATCTGCGCTTCGCCGCTGGCCGGTTTCGTGAGCCCGCGCTACGGCAGTCGCTCGCTGCTAAAGCTCTCGGCGCCCTTCCAGGCGCTTGCCTTTGCCTTCATAGCGCTCGCTCCCTCAGCGATCTTGCTCGCGCTGGCACTCTTTCTGATGGGTGCGGTGAACGGTCTCGTCCAGGTGAGCATGAACGCCCAGGCGATCGCGCTCGAGGCTCGTTACGGACGCACGATCCTCTCCACGATGCACGGCGGCTTCTCGGTCGGGATGATGGCCGGGGCGCTAGTCGCCTCGTTGGCCGTGCACCTCGGTGTCTCGTACCGGGCTCACCTGCTGGGCGTCGCTGCGCTCCTGCTCTGCGTCGGCATCTGGATCGGCTTCTACTTGATCGACACCGAGCGAGTCGCTCGCGCCCAGCGTCGCCGGATACATCTCTCGCTCGCGCTGACGGTGATCGTCACGGTCTCGTTTTTCGAGCTCTTCTGCGAGGGCACGGCCACCTACTGGAGTGCCGTTTACGCAGAAAAAGTCGGTGCTTCGGGCGCGATTGCCGCTCTGACCTTCGGTCTCTATTCGCTCACGATGACCGTCGGGCGCCTCCGCGGCGACCGTCTCGTGATGAGGATGGGCGTAGGCCGCTTGGTCCGAGTCGGAAGTCTGGCGGCAATTTGCGGGCTCGGACTGGCTCTCGCGTTTCCGAACCCGCCTTTCGTGCTGCTTGGCTTTGCGCTTTTCGGGCTCGGGCTTTCCTGCCAGGCGCCCACCCTTTTCCGCGCCGTCGGCCAGTTGCCGCTGCCCGAGGGGCAAGGTCTGTCCGCTCTGCTGTTTGCCTCCTGGCCCGCCTTCCTGCTTGTCGCGCCGGTGATTGGGGGCCTGTCCAAGGTGGTCTCGCTGCGCGAGGCGTTGTTGGTTACGCTCGCCGCGGCCGTTGCAATGGTCGCCCTGTCGGGCGCTCTAGGCCGCCTGGCGCCGGCTCCACTCGACAGCGCCGAGCCCGCGGGCGAGCCCGAGTATCCACTTTGACTACCGCTCGCCGCAGTTAGTCGCTACTCTTGGCGAGGTAACCCTTTAACCCGGTCCAGAGAGGCCGGAAAGGAGAAGAGATGATCTACCCTGCCGTAATTAGGCCCGCGACCTGGTACCTGCCCTGAATTTGTCCGGCGGCGCGGTGGGTAAGGTCGTTCTCGACGCCGAGTCGATCGAGCGCACGATTACGCGCATCGCGCACGAGCTGATCGAGCAAGCCGACGATCTCGAGCACGTCGCTCTGGTTGGCATTCACTGCCGCGGCGTCCCGATCGCCGAGCGCTTACGCGCGCTCATCAGCGAGCGCAGCGGCCACACGGTCGATCTCGGCGTAATTGACATCACCTTCTACCGCGACGACGTGCAGGTGCGCGGCGGCGAGGCGCCACTCCATCCGCAGCCGGTTGTACGGGCAACGTCTTTGAACTTCCCACTCGAGGGAAAGACCTGCATCCTCGTGGACGACGTGCTCTACACGGGACGCACGATCCGGGCGGCGATCGAAGCCCTGTTCGACTACGGGCGCCCGGAGCGCGTTCAGCTGGCCGTACTGATCGACCGCGGCCACCGCGAGCTTCCCATCCGCCCCGACTACGTTGGCAAGAACCTTCCTACCTCGCACAGAGAAAGCATCCAGGTGCGCCTCTCCGAGGTCGACGGCGAGGACGCCGTACTACTCATTCCCGCGCTCGAGGAGGCCGCCCAAGATGGCTGAGATACGCGTGTTCGAAGGTGAGGCGCAGACCACGACGACGGCGCCGAAACGGCATCTGATCTCGATCGAGGATCTCAACCGCGAGATCGTCGAGCGGCTGCTCGCCACCGCGCGCAACTTCTCCCGCTCGCTGGAGCGCGAGATGAAGAAGCTGCCTACGCTGCGCGGCCGCACAATCGTCAACCTCTTCTACGAGTCCTCGACGCGAACCTCTTCCAGCTTCGAGCTGGCAGCCAAGCGGCTCTCGGCCGACGTGATGACAGTGCGCGCCAGCGGCTCCTCGGTCGAGAAGGGCGAGTCGCTCAGAGATACGACCCGCACGCTCACGGCCTTCCAGCCCGACGTGATCGTCATCCGCCACGTTCAGATCGGAGCGCCGCAGCTGATCGCCGCGACGACGAACGCGCACGTGATCAACGCCGGCGACGGCAAGCACCAGCACCCAACCCAGGCCCTGCTCGATCTCTACACCATGCAGGAGGCCCTCGGACATCTGGCCGGACTGCAGGTGGCCATCGTGGGCGACGTCATGCACTCGCGCGTTGCCCGCTCACTGGTACAGGCGCTCAACCTGGTCGATGCGAGCGCCATCTGCATCGGCCCGCCGGCACTCATTCCGCGCGGCTTCGAGCAGATCGGCTGCCAGGTCTCGAACGACATCTCCGAGGTCGAGACGGCCGACGTGGTCTACGTGCTGCGGATGCAGCAGGAGCGGATCGCGGCCGGTGAGAGCTTCGTGCCCAGTCTGCGCGAGTACTCGGCGCGCTGGGGTATCACTCCGGAGCGGCTGCGACCGGGCCAGTTCGTGATGCACCCCGGCCCGATCAACCGCGGAGTCGAGATCGACGCCCGCGTCGCCGACTCGCCCGAATCGCTGATCGAGGCCCAGGTGCGCTCGGGACTGGTGGTGCGCATGGCGGTGCTCTACGACCTGCTAACGCAAGGCCCCGTTTCGCTTGCGCCGACGGTGAACATGAACGAGGTCGCCTGATGATCCTGCACAGCAAGGCCGGCGCGCACGGCTCGCTCACGATTCAAGGCGCCCGCGTGCTCGATCCCGGCGCCGGAGTAGATGCCCTTCTCGATCTGAAGATCGAGAAGGGCATCATCACCGAGCTCGCCCAGCCTGCAGGCAAGAAGAGAGCCGGCAAGGGCGTCGCGGCCGAGGGGCTGGTGCTGGCGCCGGCCTTCGTCGATCCGCATGTGCACCTGCGTACGCCCGGGCGCGAAGACGAGGAGACGATTGCCTCAGGCAGCGCCGCGGCCGCCTCCGGCGGCTACTGCGCCATCCTGGCCATGCCCAACACCTCCCCGACGGTTGACAACGCGGCGGTGCTGGAAGCGCTCGTCGAGCAGGCCCAGAAGGAGGCCGTTATCCCCACCGGTTTCATGGCTGCGATCTCGCGCGGGCTGGCGGGGGAGGAGTTGACCGAGATGGGCGAGCTGGCAGCTGCCGGCGCCGCCGCCTTCACCGACGACGGGCAGCCCGTGCCCTCCGCCGGAATGATGCGCCGGGCACTTCAATACGCCGGCTCTACCGGGCGCCGCCTGGCGATGCACTGCGAGGAGCCGTCGCTCTCGCGGCGCGGTCAGATGCACGAGGGAGCCGTCTCGGCCGAGCTGGGCCTGGCCGGATGGCCGGCGGTGGCCGAGAGCGTTGCCGTAGCGCGCAATATCGCGCTGGCGGCTTACGAAGAGCAGCCGCTGCACCTGATGCACCTCTCCACGAGCGAATCGGTCGAACTAGTGCGCCGCGCTCTAGTAGACGGTGTGCAGGTGAGCGCCGAGGTCACTCCACATCACCTCTGCCTCACAGACGAGGCCGTGCGCTCGCTCGACTCCAACTTGAAGATGAACCCGCCGCTCGGCTCCGAGCGCGATCGTCTGGCCCTGATCGAGGCACTCAAGTCCGGGGCGATCTCCTGCATCGCCACCGACCACGCTCCGCACGCCCGCCAGGAGAAGGATGTTCCTTTCGAAGTGGCGCCGTTCGGTGTCACGGGCCTCGAGACGGCTTTCGCCGCGCTCTATACACACCTGGTCGAGCCCGGCTTGCTTTCGCTCGAAACGCTGCTCGACCGCATGTCGATAGGCCCCGCCCATGTCTTCGATCTACCGGTTCCGCGCATCGCCGTTGGTGAGCCCGCCAACCTTGTGCTGCTCGATCTGGAGGCGAGTTGGCTGGTGCGCGAAGAGCGCTTCCGCTCGCTCTCGATCAACTCCTGGCTGCTCGGGCAGGTGCTACGAGGAGAGGTCGTGCTCACGATGGCCGCCGGGCGCGTGGTCTTCGGATCCGATCGGGTGGTCGCGTGAGAGAGCTTGCAACGAGCGGCTATATCGTGCTCGAGGACGGGACCGTCTTCCGCGGCGAATCTGTGGGCGCAGACGGCACCGCCTTCGGCGAAGCGGTCTTCGCCACGGCGATGACCGGCTATCAGGAAATCCTCACCGATCCCAGCTACGCCGAGCAGTTGATCTGCTTCACCGCGCCGATGGTTGGAAACTACGGTGTCGCCCGCGGTCGCTCGGAGTCGGCGCGGCCGCAAGCCAGGGCGGTGATCATGCGCGAGGCACGCGGGCCGGCCTGGACGGATTGGCTGAGTGACAACGGCATCGTTGCGCTGACGGGCGTCGATACGCGTTCGCTCGTTCTGCACCTGCGCGATCGCGGATCGATGAGGGCGGCGGTCGCCTCCGGCGCGAACGCCCCGGATGACACCCGCGAGACCGTGCTCGAACAGCCGCCGATGGCCGGCCGTGCGCTGGCCGCCGAGGTTTCCACGAGCGAGCCCTTTGTCTACTCCGACGCCGGCCTGATATCCGTGGCCGTGATCGACTACGGAACGAAGCGCTCGATCCTGCGTCGTCTAGCGAGCGCCGGCGCCAGGGTGACGGTCATGCCGCACGATGTCGACTCCGACACCCTGGCGAGCTTCGACGGGGTGCTGCTCTCGAACGGCCCCGGCGATCCCGAGCCGCTGGTCGGTGAGGTGGCCACGATTCGCGCGCTGCTCGGGCGGGTACCCATCTTCGGCATCTGCCTCGGGCACCAGCTGCTTGGCCTGGCGACCGACCACGAGACCTACAAGCTGCCCTTCGGTCACCGCGGCGCCAACCACCCAGTGTTGCACCGCCCGAGCGGGCGCGTGCTCGTCACGAGCCAGAACCACGGTTTCGCCGTCGCCCCCTGCGACGACAGCGAGGCCAGCTACGTCTCGCTTTACGACGGAACGGTGGAGGGGCTTTCCTACCCCAAGCTCGACGCCCACTCGGTGCAGTTCCATCCCGAGGCGAGCCCCGGCCCACACGACGCGCGGCCACTGATCGAAGACTGGATTGCCGATCTCTGCCGCAGAGGGGCGGGCGACAATGCCTAAGCGTAAGGATTTGAAGTCGATCTGCGTCATCGGCTCGGGCCCGATCGTCATCGGGCAGGCCTGCGAGTTCGACTACTCCGGCTGCCAGGCGCTCAAGGTGTTGCGCGAAGAGGGCTTCCGCACGATCGTCATCAACTCCAACCCGGCGACAATCATGACCGACCCCGACTTCGCCGACTGCACCTATTTGGAGCCGCTCGACGTGGCCGGCGTGACCTCTGTGCTGGAGCGCGAGCGACCGGATGCTCTGCTGCCGACGCTCGGCGGTCAGACGGCGCTCAACCTGGCCACCAAGCTGGCCGAGTCCGGCGTGCTCGACGAGCTCGGGATTGAGCTGATCGGCGCTCCGGTGGAGGTCATCCGTCGCGCCGAGGATCGCCTACTCTTCCGCGACGCCGTTCAAAGCGTGGGCCTGCGGGTGCCCGAGTCGCGCATCGTCACCGAGCTTTCTGATCTGACCGGCGTAAGCCTGCCAGCGGTTGTCCGTCCCGCCTTCACCCTCGGCGGCCACGGCGGTGGCTTCGTCTCGACCCGTGCACAGCTCGAGCGCCAGGTAGCAATCGGCCTTTCCGAGAGCCCGATCGGTCAGGTGCTGGTGGAGGAGTCGGTGCGCGGCTGGGACGAGTTCGAGTTGGAGGTGATCCGCGACCGCAACGACAACGTCGTCATCGTCTGCTCGATCGAGAACCTCGACCCGATGGGCGTCCACACCGGCGACTCGGTCACTGTGGCGCCACAGATGACGCTCAGCGACGAGGCCTACCAGGAGCTGCGCGACGCCTCGATAGCGATCATCCGCGCGGTCGGGGTCGAGACCGGCGGCTCGAACATCCAGTTCGCGCGCGAGCGCGAGACGGGCGAGCTGCGGGTGATCGAGATGAACCCGCGCGTATCGCGCTCCTCGGCTCTGGCTTCCAAGGCCACCGGTTACCCGATCGCCAAGGTGGCCGCCAAGCTGGCCATCGGTTACACGCTCGACGAGATCCCGAACGACCTGACCAAGACCACGCCGGCTTCCTTCGAGCCCACGCTTGACTATGTAGTGGTCAAGTTCCCGCGCTTCGCCTTCGAGAAGTTCCCCGGCGCCGATACGACACTGGGCACACAGATGAAGTCGGTCGGCGAGGCGATGGGCATCGGGCGCACCTTCAGCGAAGCCTTCCTCAAAGCCCGCCGCTCGCGCGAGCTCGACGCCGGCGTAATCTCGCCCTGGCTCGGGCTGGACGACCTGCCCGAAGGAATCCATCCCTGGTTCAAAGCGGAGATCGAGCAGATCCAGCTGGTGCTGGGACGCGTTCCCGCGCTCGAGCGCCTCGACTCGGACGAGTTGCTGCGCCTGAAGCGCCTGGGCCTGGGGGATGCCGAGATCGCCGAGGCGGCCGGCTGCGAAGAGCTCGAGCTCCGCGCGAAAAGGCTCGCGCTGGGTATCAAGCCCACCTTTCGTCGCGTGGATTCCTGCGGCGGCGAGGTCGAGGCGACTTCCAACTACTACTTCTCGACCTGGGGCGAGGTAGACGAAGCGGCGCCGAGCCCGGATCGTGAGAAACGCAGCGTCGTCATCCTCGGCTCCGGCCCGAACCGGATCGGTCAGGGAATCGAGTTCGACTACTGCTGCGTGCACGCCGCGCAAAGCTTCCGCGAGCTGGGCTACGAAGCGGTGATGGTGAACTGCAACCCAGAGACCGTCTCGACCGACTACGACACCTCCGACCGGCTCTATTTCGAGCCTCTGACGACCGAGAACGTGCTGGCGATCTGCGAGCGCGAGAACCCGGCCGGAATCGTGATCCAGTTCGGCGGCCAGACGCCGCTCAAGCTGGCCCGCGCGATCGAGGCGGCCGGCTTCCAGATCATGGGCACTCCGTTTGAGGCGATCGATCTGGCCGAAGACCGCGAGCGCTTTGGCGAGCTGCTCGCGCACCTCGGCGTGCGCTGCCCGGAGTGGGGGATGGCGGCGACCTCCGATGAGGCAATCGAAATAGCCGATCGCATCGGCTACCCGGTGCTGGTGCGGCCCTCCTACGTGCTCGGCGGCCGGGCCATGCGTGTTTGCTACCAGCCCTCGGATGTGCGCGCGGCGCTCGTCGCGGCAGCCCGTAAGGTGCTGATCGACCGCTTCCTGGAGAACGCAATCGAGATCGACGTCGATGCGCTCTGCGACGGCGAGAGCACCTACATCGGCGCGATCATGCAGCACGTCGAAGAGGCCGGCGTGCACTCCGGCGATTCTTCCTGTGTGCTTCCGGCGCCGTCGCTTAATCCGGCGGTGTTCGAGGAGATCACCCAGATCATCCGCCGCCTCGGGCCGGCGCTGGGAGTTGTGGGCCTGCTCAACGTCCAGCTCGCGGTCGTGAACGAAGAGGTCTTCGTGCTGGAGGTGAATCCGCGTGCCTCGCGTACGGTGCCCTTTGCCAGTAAGGCAACGGGCGTGGGCCTGGTGGCCGCCGCCTGCCAGCTGGGCGTCGGAGCCAAGATCGCCGAGCTCGACTTGCCGCCCGAGCGACCACCGCGCCAGTACAGCGTCAAGGCGGCCGTACTTCCCTTCTCACGTTTCCCGGGCGCCGACCCGGTCTTGGGCCCCGAAATGCGCTCGACCGGAGAGGTCATGGCGACGGCAGAGGATCTGCCCACAGCGCTTGCCAAAGCCGAGCGCGCGGCCGGACGCGAGCTGCCTGCGAGCGGACGGGCCTTCTTCTCGGTCAAGGACAGCGACAAATCGGCCGCCGTGCCAGTAGCCGCGGCGTTATCGGGCCTGGGCTTCGAGCTGGTCGCGACGCGGGGAACGGCGAAGACCTTCGCCGGGGCCGGGATCGAGGTTGACGAGGTGCTCAAGGTCTCGGAGGTCGTAGACAAGGAAGGCACCACAGTCGTGGATCTGATTCGCCGCGGCCGCTGCGATCTCGTCGTCAACACTCCGCAGGGCTCCGGGGCACGCACCGACGGCTACCTGATCCGCGAGGCGGCTCTGATCGCCCGAGTTCCCTGCATCACCACGATCTCGGGCGCGGCAGCCGCCGTTCAGGCGATCGCCAACGCCCGCCGCAGCGAATCCCTCTCCTTACAGGAGCGAATCGCAGCCGACAGCACTCGACCGGTGAACGGCCGTAGTAGTAAGGGCAAATCGTCCTGATGGCCGCTCCCCGCAGAACAAGCAGCCGCGTAACCGGCAGCGAAAAGATCGGCCTCTACACGCTGCTTCGCCTCGAGCGCGCCGGGCTCGAAACCGGGCTCCCAGGCCAGTTCTTCATGCTCGACGTGCCCGGTCACATTATGCCCAGGCCCTTCTCGATCTGTCTTGCCGAGAAAGGCGAGCTGGCCTTCCTGATCAATCCGGTCGGCCCCGCCACCCGCTTGCTCTGCGAGCTCGAGCGCGGACAGAAGATCGGCCTTTTCGGCCCCCTCGGCAACGGCTTTCGCACCGACGTCAAGCGACCCCTCTTGGTCGGCGGCGGGATTGGAATCGCACCCTTCCCTTATGCCGCACAGGCGATGGGTAATCCTCCGGTTGTTCTTGGTTTCCGCACTGCCCGCCAGGCCGAAGCCGCCAAGCTCATTCCCAAGGCCGAGGTCTGCATCGAGCCCCAGCTCGTGACCGAGCTCATTCCCGGAGGCCCGGTGGACGTGCTTGCTTGCGGGCCAGAGCCGATGCTACGCGCGGTTCACGCGCTCGTTTCCGACGCTCAGCTCGCTTGGGAAGCGCCCATGGCCTGCGGTTACGGTGCTTGTTACGGCTGCGTGGTCGAGTTCGAAGGCAAGTCGCGGCGGCTCTGCGTCGAAGGACCAGTCTTGAACGGCCGCCCTTCCGTTCTGCCGCTAATCGACGACGAGGAAGAGGAGGCTAAAGGATGATCCTCAACGCCTCCGGCTGCCTCGATGCGCTGGTCGCACCGAAGGTTGCGCGCAGCCTTGA
>DATCCQ010000217.1:0-6262 GCA_036511185.1 Gaiellaceae bacterium | reverse complement strand
GAAGCCGATGCTCCCGCTCGAACTGGTCTCGCTACGACATTTGGAGGGCGAGCCGGGGCACGATCGCATCGAAGCAGTGCTCCGCGTGGACGGTGTCGAGCGAACGATAGAGGGCGCCGGGCACGGGCCTGTCGACGCTCTCGTCACAGCTCTCGGCGAGGAGCTCAGCATCGGCGTTCGCATTCTCGACTACGCAGAGCATGCGATGCGTTCGGGCGCCGACGCGACGGCGGCAGCCTACGTCGAAGCTGCCATCGACGAGGAGGTGCTCTGGGGTGTTGGTATCGACGAGAGCATCGTCGTCGCCTCGATGCGGGCGCTGATCAGCGCAGTGAACCGCAGCGCTTCTCGAACCTAGAACCTACGCGACGGGCTCTTAGGGCCTATTCCTGTAGGCCCACACGACCGAATCGGCCGTGCCTTCCTACCGGAATAGGCCCCTAACCGAGCCCGTCAGCGCTTGACCGCGAAATCGGCGGTCACTAGCATCACCGGTCGGCCCCGGAAGACTCCGGCGCCGTGGTTCGAGCTGACTACGCCCACCCCAAACACCCTCCAGCGCGGCGAGAGCAGTACGAGCCGGTGCTGCGAGCTCCTCAGCCAGCGCCAGACGACTTCGCGTGGAGTTATCTGTGGCGCCGTCCAAAGGAGGTTCTCACCGACCACGAGATTCGAGTTTCCGCCCCCGTAGAAGCTCCTCAGGCGAGTGATGAAGCTGGCGCCGTTGGCCGACGAATGCGCGAAGTAGCCTTTGACGGCCATCTGCAGGGAGTGCTTTCCGGCCGAGCGCATCAACCCGTCTACGAGCTTGAGCTCGGGCAGCCCGTGACGGTTGCGAGTTGTGTTGATCGCCGCCGCCAGGTGCATCTCGTACTCGTTCATGGTGGTGACCGAAGTCCTCTTCGAGGACTTGGTTTGCGAGTTCGCGACGTCGCTACGTGCCAGTGAAAGGACGGCGACCAGCAGCGCCAGCACCAGCACGATCGCCACCCCGAGGCGACCACGCATAAGCCCATCGCCTCGTTCTCTCAGCGCTTCCGCTTCAATCACCTGGTCTCCCCCCGTAGCCGCACTTTGAGTGGCTGACGCCCTGCTCGCCATCCTAGAGAATCTGCGGACTATCCGGAAGCAGAGCAGACGGCTCGGATAGCTACGCGAGCTTCGATGCCCAGTTGTCTGCAAAGCGGGCGATCTTAACGGCATGGTTATGCGGAAAACGGAGCTTAGTGGGCGGCGTCGGGTCTCTTCCTCGCAGTGAAGAACTAGCCACCGGGTACGATCGTTGAGTGTCCGGCGAACGTTCACAGGGAGCTCCTCTCGAAAACGACGTGAGTGCGACTCGGGAAAACGACGTGAGTGCGACTCGGTCTGGGACGCGGCGCCTCGTGAGTCGGTTCGGGCTGGTAGTAGCTGCTCTTGGTGCTGTTCTTATCGTCTGGGGGCTCGTTATCCTCTTTTTCGGCGATCCCGTCACGGCCCTCTATCAGGACTGGCGCCAGCATCAGCTGGCCGGGCAGTTGAACAAGGAGTTCAAGCAGTTCAAATCGGTTGCTCCCTTCTCGAGCAACAAGAAAGCGCAGCCGTCGCCTGCCGCGATTCGCGGGGCGGCCTGGCGCTTCTCCACACACATCCATGACGGGCAGCCGATCGGACGTATCGAGATCCCGCGCATCGGCCTCAGCAAAGTCGTTGTCAACGGCACCGACTGGGGCGCCGACCTGAGCCGCGGGCCCGGGCGCTACCCGCAGAGCTCCTGGCCCGGCATGCAGAAGGTCACGGCAATTGCCGGGCACCGCACCACTTTCGGCGCTCCGTTTCGCCACATCGACCAGCTGGCGCGCGGCGACCGGATCCGGCTCCTGATGCCCTACGGCACCTTCACCTATCGCGTTTTCTCACATCAGGTCGTTCGCTCGAACGATTGGAGCATCCTGAAGAAACGGGGCTTTGACACGCTTGTTCTCTCGGCCTGTCACCCCCTCTACAGTGCGTCTCATCGCTGGATCGTCTTCGCTCGCCTGACGTCCGTAACGGCACCGGCGAGCTGAACGACGAGAAGAGTCGCTGCCGAAGAGGCCTCGTCTCCGCGAGCTCGCAGTAGATTTATGCCGCCGCGGGCGATCGGTGCGTGTATCTTGCCGGGACCTTATGCGGAGCCGATCGAAGGGATAAAAGAGGATGCGTTACGGACACTTCGACGACGGGCGGCGCGAGTATGTGATCACGCGCCCGGACACGCCGCTTCCCTGGATTAACTACCTGGGGAGCGAGGCCTATTTCGGGATCATCTCGAACACGGCCGGCGGTTACTCGTTCTATCGAGACGCCCGCCTGCGCCGGCTCACGCGCTATCGCTACAACAACGTCCCCTTCGACCTTGGTGGGCGCTATCTCTACCTGCGCGACTCGGCCTCGGGTGATTTCTGGTCGCCGTCCTGGCAGCCGACGCAGTCGGAGCTCGAAGACTACGAGTGCCGACACGGTATGGGCTACTCGGCCATCTCCTCGTGCCGCAACGGCATCGAAGCCGAGACTCTCTACTTCGTGCCCCTGGGCGAGAACCTCGAGATCTGGCGCATGCGTGTCACGAACAAGCGCGACGGCGAGGCCAAGCTCTCGCTCTTCTCGGCCGTCGAGTTCTGCCTCTGGGATGCCCAAGACGATCAAACCAACTTCCAGCGCAACTTCTCGACCGGTCAGGTTGAGGTCGAAGGCAGCGTGATCTACCACAAGACCGAGTACCGCGAGCGCCGCGATCACTTCGCCTACTTCGCCTGTTCCGAGCCGCTGGCGGGCTTCGATACGCAGCGCGATACCTTCCTTGGCGCCTACAAGGGCTGGGACAGTCCAGCCGCCGTCGAGCGTGGCGAGTCGTTCGACTCGGTGGCTCACGGCTGGGCGCCCTGCGGCTCGCATCACGTCGAGCTGACGCTCGCTCCCGGCGAGAGCAAGGAAGTCATCTTCGTGCTCGGCTACTGGGAGAACCCGGATGAGGCCAAGTTCGATCCGCCGGGCTCGCAGACCGTCAGCAAGAAGCCGGTCGCGCCGGTGATCGAGCGCTACCTGCGCTCCGACGAAGTCGAGAGCGCCTATCAAGGGCTGCGCGACTACTGGTCGCGGCTGCTCGGGATCCTGCAGGTTCAGACGCCCGACGAGCACACCAACCGGATGGTCAACATCTGGAACGCCTACCAGTGCATGGTCACCTTCAACATGTCGCGCTCGGCCTCGTTCTACGAATCGGGAATCGGGCGCGGGATGGGCTTCCGCGATTCCAACCAGGACCTGCTTGGGTTCGTGCACATGGTCCCCGAGCGCGCGCGCGAGCGCATTCTCGACATCGCCGCGACGCAGCTGCCAACGGGCGGCGCCTACCACCAGTATCAGCCGCTGACCAAGCGCGGCAACGACGCAGTCGGCTCGGGCTTCAACGACGATCCGGCTTGGCTGATCCTCGGCGCCGCGGCCTACTTGAAAGAGACCGGTGACCTCTCGATTCTCGATGAGCCGGTCACCTACGACAACGAGCCCGGTACCGAGTCGCCGCTCTACGAGCACCTTCAGCGCTCGCTTCGCTACACGCTCGACCGGCTAGGCCCGCACGAGCTGCCGCTGATCGGTCGCGCCGACTGGAACGACTGCCTCAACCTGAACTGCTTCTCGACCACCCCCGGCGAGTCGTTCCAAACGACCGAGAACAAGGAGGGCGGCGTCGCCGAGTCGGTCTTTATCGGCGGCCTGTTCGTGCTGGCAGCAGAGGAGTTGGCGCAGATCGCCGGGCTTCGCGGCCAGACCGACGAGGCGAAGGTCTACCGCGCCGACGGAGCCAAGATGGATACGGTCGTGCGCGAGCACGGCTGGGACGGCGAGTGGTTCCGGCGCGCCTACGACTACTTCGGTGATGTCGTCGGCTCGGCTAAGAACGAGGAGGGCTCGATCTTCATCGAGCCACAGGGCATGTGCATCTTGGCCGGTATCGGCCTCGACGACGGCAAGGCCGAGAAGGCGCTCGACTCCGTCTCGGACAAGCTCGCCACGAAGCACGGGATCGTCCTGCAGCAGCCCGCCTTTACGCACTACTACGTCAACCTCGGCGAGATCAGCTCCTACCCGCCCGGCTACAAAGAGAACGCGGGCGTCTTCTGCCACACGAACCCCTGGATCATGATCGCCGAAGCCATTATCGGGCGCGGCGATGCCGCCTTCGACTACTACCAGCGGATCAATCCTTCCAGCCGCGAGGACATCTCCGAACTGCATCGCTGCGAGCCCTATGTCTATCCGCAGATGATCGCCGGCAAGGATGCAGCGAGCTTCGGTGAGGCCAAGAACTCGTGGCTCTCGGGCACCGCTGCCTGGAACTTCGTCGCCGTCAGCCAGTGGATCCTTGGCGTTCGAGCCGAGTACGGCGGTCTGCGCATCGATCCCTGTCTGCCCAAGGAGTGGGAGCGGTTCGAGGCCACGCGTAGGTTCCGTGGGGCGACCTACCAGATCAGCGTGAGCAAGCCCAAGGGTGTTTGCAAGGGCGTCGCGCAGGTCACCGTCGACGGCAAAAAGATCGAGGGCAACCTGATCGCGCCGCAGCCGGCGGGCGCAGAGGTCGTCGTCGAAGTCACGATGGGGTAAAGACCGGTCCTACTGCGATCCTTTACGATCAAGCGGGGCGAAGTTCAGGGGGTCGGTGGTTGACCTCGACCTTCTTTTCCAATAGGGTCTTGCAAACGTTTTCAGGCGGCAAAGAGCGTTTTTTGCTAGCGCTCAACCGGCTCCAACTGAAGGTAGGTCGGCTTGCGGTGAATCCATACGGCTATTTCGACGAAGAGGCGCGCGAGTACGTCATCACCCGCCCCGATACGCCCACGGCCTGGATCAACTACCTGGGTGCCGGCCGCTACGGCGGCATCATCTCCAACACCGCGGGCGGCTATTCCTTCGATCGCGACCCGCGCAACCGGCGCGTCAGCCGCTACCGCTACAACGCCGTCCCCTACGACCAGCCCGGGCGCTATCTCTTCTTGCGCGATCAGGAAACCGCAGAGTTCTGGAGTCCGACCTGGCAGCCTGTTCGCCGCGAGCTCGATGCCTACGAATGCCGACACGGTACTGCCTACACGAAGATCTCGAGCGAGTACCAGGGTATATCGAGCGAGATTCTCTATTTCGTTCCGCCTTTCGCTGAGGACGAGAGCTGCCCCTGCGAGGTGTGGGCGCTCACGCTGCGCAACACGAGCGACCGGCCTCGTCATCTACGCAGCTTCAGCTACGTGGAGCTGAGCTTCCCCGATGCCTTCAACGATCTGAACAACCTCGACTGGTCGCAGCACATCATGCGCAGTCGCTGCGAAGACGGGATCATCCGCGCCGGTACGGTCTTCGCCTCGACGACAACGTTTTTCTCCTCCAGCGCCGAGCCCTATGGCTACGACTGCGACCGTGAGGCTTTCGTCGGCCGTTGCCGTGACCTCGGCAGCCCGCTTGCAGTCGAACGCGGCGAGCCTTCCAACCAGAATTCACCGCGCGGAAACAGCATCGGCTCGCTCTGCCACGACATCGTGTTGGCTCCGGGCGAGGAGCGCCAGATCATCTTCATGCTGGGAATCACCGATCAGCCCGAGGAGATCGAGCGGGTGCTGGCCACCTACCGCGACGCGGCGCGGGTGGAGAGCGCGTTCGCCGCGCTCAAGGCCGACTGGGACGAGTACCTGTCGCGCTTCACGGTCGAGACGCCCGACAGCGAGACGAACGCGATGCTCAACTTCTGGAACCAGGTTCAGTGCCGAACGACGCTTTACTGGTCGCGCTTCATCTCCGCTTACGAAACGGGCCTGGGGCGCGGAATGGGCACGCGCGACTCCGGTCAGGACACGCTCGGGACGATGCACAACGCCCCCGATCATGCGCGCCGCATGCTCACGAAGATCTGGGAGCTGCAGTTCGAAGACGGTCACACCTGGCACCAGTTCTATCCGCTCACCGGCGAGGGCGGGCCCGGTCACTCGACCGAGTTGCCGGACTGGCCGCAGTGGTACTCGGACGATCATCTCTGGCTCGTCATCGCGGTCTGCGCCTACCTGCGCGAGACGGGCGACTTCGCTTATCTCGACCAGAAGGTGCCCTACGTCGAAGGCGGCGCCGACACGATCTGGGGCCACATGATGCGGGCGCTTCAGTTCACGCTGGAAAATCGCGGCCCGCACGGTCTGCCGCGGATCGGCTTCTCCGACTGGGATGACACGCACAACGTCGACCGCGGCTCGGGCAA
>DATCCQ010000216.1:0-4491 GCA_036511185.1 Gaiellaceae bacterium | reverse complement strand
CTCGGACGGCGACTTCCTAATAATCATCAGAGGCCGGCGAGCACGCGCTCGATCTCGGCGAACACCTCGTCCATGCCGGGCGAAGAGTCGATGGCGACGAGTTTCCCGGTGCCGCGGTAGTAGTTGGAGAGCGGTTCGGTCTCACGGCGATAGACCACGAACCGGTTCTTGATCACTTCAGGAGTGTCGTCGGCTCGGCCCTGCTCGGCCGCGCGCCCAAGCATGCGCTCCACGGCGGTCTCCTCCGAGAGCTCGAGCTCGAGCACGATCTCCAGCGGGCGACCGAGCTCGGCCAAGAGCGCGTCGAGCGCCTCGGCCTGAACGATCGTGCGCGGAAAGCCGTCGAGGACGAAACCACTCTGGGCGTCGGGCTGAGACAGCCGCTCGCGGATGACCTCCACGATCAATTCGTCGGGGACGAGCGCCCCGCTCTCGACGATCTCCTTCACCTTTTGGCCCAATTCCGAGCCGGCGGCGATCGCGCTGCGCAGCATCTCGCCCGTCGAGATGTGCGGAATCCCGTGCGTCTCGGCGATACGAACCGCCTGTGTGCCCTTGCCGGCGCCCGGAGCGCCCAGCATCACGATGCTCAATTCACTCATTTCAAGAACCCTTCGTAGGAGCGCGCCATCATCTGCGATTCCATCTGGCGCATGGTGTCGAGAGCGACGCCGACGACGATCAGGATCGAGGTTCCGCCGAGAGCGCGCCGGCTGGCCTGCGAGAAGCCCGCGTACCTGATCACGAGTATCGGGAAGATCGCGACGCTCGCCAGGAAGAGCGAACCGGGGAACGTCAGGCGCGTCAGCACACGATCGAAGTACTGCGCCGTGGGCGGCCCCGGGCGTATACCGGGAACGTAGCCACCGTTTTTACGCAGATTGTCGGCCTGGTCGATCGGGTTGAACTGCACGGCCGTGTAGAAGAACGTGAAACCTATGATCAGCAGCGCCTCGAGACTGATATAGAGATTGCCCGTCGCCTGGAAATTTCTGTTGATGAAGGTCTGCGTGTTTGGGAAGAAGAGCGCAATCGTGGGCGGGAACGACATCAGTGCCGCAGCGAAGATGACCGGAATGACGCCGGCCATGTTCACGCGCAAGGGCATGTAGGTCGAGCCGCCGGTCGTCATGCGGCGACCGACCACGCGCTTGGCGTACTGGATCGGGATCTTGCGCTGTCCCTCCTGGACAAAGACGACCGCCACGATGACGCCGATCACCAGCAATGGGAAGAAGAGGCGCTCAGTGGAGTTGCCATTGATCCAGACCTGGAGGCCTCCGTAAAGGCCGTCGATGATCGAGGCGAACACGAGTAGTGAGATGCCGTTGCCAACGCCTCGCTTGGTGATCAGCTCGCCCATCCACATCAGCAGCACCGAGCCGGCGGTGAGCGTAAGGATGATCAGCATGAAGCGGCCCGGGTTCCCGGGCAGGTAGCCCTGGCGATGGAAGAGGAAGGTGTAGCCCATCGCCTGGATCGCAGACAGCCCAACGGTGAAATAGCGCGTGTACTGGGTGATCTTCGCCTGCCCCGACTCGCCCTCTTTCTGGATCCGCTCGAGTTGGGGCACGGCCGCAGTCATCAGCTGCATGATGATCGAGGCCGTGATGTACGGCATGATCCCGAGCGCAAAGAGCGAGAACTTGGAGAGCGCGCCGCCCGAGAACATGTTGAGCAGGTTGAGGACGGTGCCGCCCTGGCTCTGGAAGGCCTGCTTGATCTGACTGGAGTTGACGCCGGGAGCCGGCATCCAGGAGCCGAGGCGATAAAGCGCAAGGATGACCGCCGTGAAAAGAACGCGCTTGCGAAGCTCACGAACCTTCCAGGCGTTGGCGAGCCAGGAGAGCATGCGACCTCGCTACGCCTCGGGCTCGGCGGCCGGAGCTTCGGCCGGAGTTTCGGCCGGAACTTCCTCTTCGCTCGGCGCAGGCTTCACCTTGGCACGCTTCTTCGGCCGAGCCTTGGCAACCGACTCGCGCAAGGCGATGACCTTGCCGCCCGCCTTCTCGATCTTCTCCTGCGCGCCGGCCGAGAAGCGGTGCGCCGTGACGGTCAGTTTCTTGGTCAGCTCGCCGTCGCCCAGCACCTTGATGTCGACACGGGTGTTCGAGATAAGCCCATGGGCGAGCAACAGCTCAGGGGTTACATCGCTTCCGGCGTCGAAGCGCTCTAGATCGCGGACGTTGACCGGCTGAGTCTCGGTGCGGAAGGGGCCGGCGGGCATGGCGTCCTTCGATGTCGAGCCGCGCAGCTTGGGCAGACGCATGGCCAGAGGCATCTGACCGCCCTCAAAGCCCGCGCGCATCTTGTGCGAGCCGGCACGCGACTTCTGCCCTTTGAGCCCGCGCCCCGAGTATCGCCCCTTGCCAGAGCCCTGGCCGCGGCCGACACGCTTGCGCGACTTGCGCGGCTGCGCCGGAGAAAGATTCGAGAGGTTGAGCTCGTCCGTCATCGCACTTCCTCGACCTTGACGAGGTGGCTGACCTTCTTGAGCATGCCGGTCAGTACCTGGCTCTCCTCGTGCTCGACCGAGCAACCGATACGCCGAAGCCCGAGCGCGCGCATAGTGCCACGGTGACGGGGGCTTTGGGTAATGAGGCTTCTGGTCTGGGTGATGCGCACGCGAGCCATCAGGCAGATACCTCCGTCGTCTTGGCAGGCGCTCGCGCCGGCAGCACGTCGGCTATGGACTTACCGCGGATCCGCGCCACGTCCTCCGGTCGGCGCAGGCTCTTGAGAGCGCTCACCGTGGCCTTGGCCATGTTGATCGGATTGGTCGTGCCGAGACTCTTGGCGAGAATGTCGTGGATACCGGCCAGCTCGAGCACCGCTCGCACGCCGCCGCCGGCGATGACGCCGGTACCTTCGCTGGCGGGCCTGAGCATCACGCGCGCCGCGCCGAACTCGCCGATCGTCCCGTGCGTGATCGTGGTGTTGTGCTTGGGCACGGTGAAGATGTTCTTCTTGGCGTCCTCGACCGCCTTGGTGATCGCCAGCGGGACCTCGCGCGCCTTTCCGTAGCCGACTCCGACACGGTCGATCTCATCGCCGATTGCTACCAGCGCGGTGAAGGAGAAACGCCGACCGCCCTTGACTACCTTGGCCACACGGTTGATCTCGATCACGCGCTCTTTTAGCTCACGCGGGTCGGATGATTCTACGTTTCTCAAAACTTGAGTCCTCCTTCGCGCGCCGCTTCTGCGAGCGCTTTGACACGACCGTGGTAGAGGTAACCGGCGCGATCGAAGACGCAGGCCTCGACCCCGGCCTTGCTCGCGCTCGCCGCCAGGCGCTTACCAACCTCGGTTGCCTGAGCGGTCTTGTTGCCTTTGAAGCTCTTGGGCAGGTCCTTCCAGGCCGCCGAGGCGAGCGTGCGTCCGTGCTCGTCGTCCACGAGTTGGGCCGAGATACCTCGATTGGAGCGGAAAACGACCATGCGTGGCCGCTCGACCGTACCAGCGACCTTGCTGCGAACGCGCCGGTGGCGACGAATACGGGCTTCGCGTGTAGTGAGAGTGCTCATGCCCGCTTACCAACCTTCCGGCGTACGTGCTCGCCGACGTAGCGGATGCCCTTGCCTTTGTAGGGCTCGGGCTTGCGCACCGCGCGAACCTCGGCGGCGGTCTGCCCCACCTTCTGCTTGTCGGTGCCCTTGACGATGATCTGGGTCGGGATCGGGACTTCGAAGTCGATTCCGTCGCGTGGCTTGATGACCACCGGGTGCGAGAAACCAACAGCGAGCTCGAGGTCTTTCCCCTTGAGCGTCGCGCGGTAGCCGACTCCCTTAATCTCGAGCTGCTTGGAGAAGCCCTTGGCAACTCCCTCGACCATGTTCGCGACAAGCGTCCTGGTGAGGCCATGCAGGGCTCGATCGTCACCGCGGTCGGTCGGCCTCGTTACGAGAACCTGATCTTCCTTCTGCTCGATCTTCATCCGCTGCGGAACGACCTGCGAAAGGGTGCCCAGCGGACCTTTCACCTCAACGCGCCCAGGCGCGATCGTGACGGTCACTCCGCTTGGCACTTCAATCGGTTTTCTCCCAATACGGCTCACGTCAGTAAACGTCCTTCACTTGCCGGCACGACGCGCCGGACTCTCGTCGGTTCTCACCAAACAAAGCAGATGACCTCGCCTCCGATGCCTTCCTCTTGAGCACGGCGGCTCGTGATGAGGCCTTTGGAGGTCGAAAGGATAGCGGTGCCCATGCCACCGAGTACGCGCGGCAGGCGGTCGCCCTTGGCGTAAATGCGGCGGCCCGGGCGCGAGACACGACGCAGGCCACTGATGACCCGCTCGCGGTTGCGCCCGAACTTGAGCTGGATGACCAGCGAGTCGAAGCTCTCGCCCTTCTCGATACGAAGATCGCGAACGTAACCCTCCTCAACGAGGATGCGCGCAATCGACTCCTTGATGCGCGAGGTCGGCATCCGGACCTCTTCCTGCAGCGCCTTGTTGGCGTTGCGGATACGGGTAAGCATGTCGGCTATT
>DATCCQ010000215.1:0-3400 GCA_036511185.1 Gaiellaceae bacterium | reverse complement strand
CCACAACGCATGCAGAAAGCCCTGTCGCTGCTTTCCTCGTCCGAGCGGCGCGCCTGGATGGAAGCCGCCGACCAGCAGCAGCAAAGCACCGGCGCGGGCGTGTCCAACCGGCAGATCCGGCGCCAGATGGAGCGCCAGGGGCTGCAGCAGAAGGCCGAAAAGGACAAGCCGAAAGAGAAGCGCAAGGACAAGAAGAAGAAAAAGAAGGACAAGGAAGAAGAAGAGCGCCGGCTCCAGAGCCGCAGGCAAGGCAAGCCCGGTAGCAGCAAACGCCGCCGCGGCCGCTAGCGCTCGAGCAGAGCCACAGCCTGAGCCGCCAACCCCTCGCCGCGACCCGTAAAGCCGAGCCCATCGCTGGTCGTAGCCCGAACGGTCACCCGCCCCGGCTCGACAGCCAGCGCCGCGCTCAGACGCTCCTGCATCTCCTGGCGCCGCGCTGCGATCCGCGGCTCCTCACCAACAAGGATGCAGTCGGCGTTGATCAGAGCCCAGCCGGCTTCCTTCAACTCGCCGTAGGCGCGGGCCAGCAGGTCGAGCGAGTCGGCGCCCTTCCAGCGCTCGTCGCTGGAGGGAAAGAGCGAGCCGATGTCGCCCAGCCCGGCCGCGCCGAGCAAGGCGTCGATCAGGGCGTGGGCGATCACGTCTCCGTCGGAGTGCCCGGCCAGGCCGTGCGGATGCTCGAAGACGACACCGCCCAGCACCAGCGGCACGCCGGCCGCGAAGGCGTGCGCGTCGATACCAAGGCCCACTCTCAGCTCACTCATCGTCTCTCCTTGGCCAACCAGCTCTCGACCAGAGCCAGATCATCGCTCGTGGTCACCTTGCGTAGGCGTGGGTCACCCTCGACCGAGAGGACGCGGCCGCCGCGTCGCTCGACCAGCGTCGAGCAATCGGTCGCTTCGTCGTGCTCGGCGGCGTAGGCGGCGCGGAGCGCCTCGGCGCGAAAGGCCTGCGGCGTCTGGACGGCGACCAGCGAGTCACGCTCGAGCGTCTCGACAACGCGCTCGGCCTCGACGCGCTTGACCGTGTCGGAGAGCGGCAGTGCGGGCACGACGGCGTCCCAACCCTCCTCCAGCGGGCCCAGCACGCGCCTCACCAGCTCATTGCTCACAAGTGGGCGGGCGGCATCGTGAACGAGCACCAGCTCGACCTCCGCAGGAATCTCTGCCAGGGCCAGGCTGACGCTCTCGCTGCGGTTTCGCCCTCCCCGCACGACCGTGCTCACCTTGTCGCAGCCAAGCTCTTCGGCGAGCAGAATGGTGGCCTCCTCCCAACCGGGCGGGGCCGCCACGACCAGGCCGGCGATCAGGTCGCAGTCGTCGAGCCGCTGCAGGCTCTCGGCCAGCAGTGGTCGCCCGGCGAGCGGGGCAAAGGCTTTCGGACGTGTACCGGCGAGCCGCTTTCCCGCTCCGGCGGCGCAAACGACAACCCAGGCTGACCCGCTCGTCACAGTCGATCCAGGGGACGCTGTCTCGCCGCGGGCATTCCGACCGCCGCGACTAGACGGAGGCTACTACCGCCTCCGGCTCGCGCTGGCTCGCGCTCGCCTTCGCTTTCTTGCCGTTCCTGGCCAGCACGTTCTCCAGCCACGCAGCCGCCTCTTCCTCGGGCAGATCGAGCGCGTACATCAGCTCACTGGAAAGAATCTTCTTGGCCTTCACGAACATCTGCTTCTCGCCGGTCGAGAGACCCTTCTCGAAATCGCGTAGAGAGAGGTTCTGCACGACTTCCGACAGTTCGAGGATGTCGCCCGTCTTCATCTTGTCGCGGTTGTGCTTGAAGCGGCGGTTCCAGTTTTTCGGCATCTCGGTCTTACCGGCCGTGAGCGCGACGATGACGCCGTCGATCTCGGCCTCTTCGATCACCGGGCGAAGTCCAACCCGCTCGGCGTTCTCACTGGGAACCTGAACCGTCATGTCGTTGTGAAGGATCGTGATCGTCAAGTACTCGCGCTTCTGACCGAGTACCGTGCGCATCTCCTTCTCAACCACCGTGCCCGCACCATGATGTGGGTACACAACTTTCTCGCCAACCTTAAACAAGCGACAACACTCCCTTTCGAGCTATGTTCACGAAAAGGCCGGCGGTGCGACTACCGCCGGCTGAATATTGCTCAATGATAGCAAAAAACGCTGGAAAACGCGCGTTTTCAGTGTGTCGGGGAAAATCCCTGCTCAGACCGCGTTTCGAATTGAGGACCCGCCTGGCTGTGCCAATTCGCCGAGCCCATGTCCAAGCAGCGCCGGGTTCGCAGCGCGAAGCGGGCTAGCCTGCTTGATTTGGCGCAGCGGAGACGGAGCGCTAAGGGCCTACCCCGTTAGGAAGGCGCGGCCAAGGTGGTCGATGCGTGGATGCCGGCGGTCGCACGAGCCGCGAAGGCGCACTGGTGGTGCGACGAGCGGTTCGGGTGGCCGCTGGCGCCTCGAAGCGGCCGCATCGGTCGTGCGGGCTTAGCGGGATAGGCCCTAAACCGCGGTCTCGCGACTCAGAGAGCCGGGATGGACTCCTCCCGCCGCGACTCCAGCCCCATTGCCAGCGCCTTGCCAAGCCTGGCTACCTCGACCAGCTCGAGTTGCGTTCCGTTCTTGACGCTGCCCTCGCAGACGAGCGCGCACTCCAGCCCGAGCTTGGCGCACTCCCCCGCGCGGCGCTCGGTCTGAGTGGCCGCGCGCAGGCGCCCGGTCAGGCCGATCTCAGCGAAGGCCGCCAGCCCAGGGCGCACCGGCACGCCCCGTGCCGCCGAGGCGATGGCCAGCGCGATCGCCAAATCGGCGCCGGGTTCCTCGATGCGCACGCCGCCGGCGACGTTGACGAAGACGTCGGCCTGCCCGAGCGAAATGCGGGCGTGGCGCGAGAGCACGGCCACGATCATCGCCAGGCGCTTGGGATCGACGCCGGTGCCGACGCGGCGAGGCATGGCCAGTTCGCTTTTAGCCACCAGCGCCTGGATCTCGAGCAGGATCGGGCGCGAGCCCTCGAGCGTACAAGCCACTGCGGCGCCCACCTCGCCGGGCTCGGAGCGCCCGAAGAGCGCCGAGGCATCGGGAATCCCAACCAGCCCGGTGGAAGTCATCTCGAAGACACCGAGCTCGTTGGTCGAGCCGAAGCGGTTCTTGGTCGCTCGCAGGATGCGGTGCTCGTGGTAGCGGTCGCCCTCGAACTGCAGCACGCAGTCGACCAGGTGCTCGAGCACGCGCGGCCCGGCCACGGCGCCGTCCTTGGTCACGTGCCCGACGAGAAATACCGCGATGCCATTCTCCTTGGCCAGGCGCATCAGCCGTGAGGCCGCCTCGCGCACCTGCGCTACCGACCCCGGCGCCGAGCCCAAGCCCGCCGAGTAGAGCGTCTGTACCGAGTCGATCACGCAGACCTCGGGGCGCTCGCGCTCAAGCACTTCGCA